>CAZCEE010000006.1:0-27630 GCA_964497165.1 uncultured Schumannella sp.
CCCGACGTGCGCCTCGGCTGGATCATCATCATCGGCACCGTGCCGATCGTGCTCGCCGGGTTCTTCCTGCAGGACTACATCCGAACCGGGCTGCGATCGCTGTGGATCACCGCCATCGTGCTCATCGTGTTCGGCATCCTGCTCGGTCTGGCCGATCGTCTCGGCCGCCGGGTGAAGACCTTCGCCGATATCACCTACCGTGACGGCATCCTCATCGGTCTCGCGCAGATGCTCGCCCTCGTACCCGGGGTCTCCCGCTCCGGGGCCTCGACGAGTGCGGGCCTCGTTCTCAGCTACGACCGGCCGTCGGCGGCGCGGTTCTCGTTCCTGCTCGCCGTTCCCGCCGTCTTCGGATCGGGGCTCTACGAGACGTACACGGCGTTCACCTGCGAGCCGGGCGTCGACGCCGGCTGCGGCTCCGGCTACGGGTTGCTCGAGACGATCGCGGCCACAGTCGTAGCCTTCGGGGTCGGTCTCGCCGTCATCGCGCTCCTGATGCGCTACATCTCGACGCGGTCGTTCCTGCCGTTCGTGATCTACCGCATCCTGCTCGGCGGTGTTCTGATCGCCCTGCTGCTGACCGGCGTCCTGCAGCCATAAGTGACCCGACGCCCGAGACGGGCGTCGGCGCTGGGGCCGCGGCGAAGGCGCGAAAGCGCCTTCGCTCTAAGCGGGGCCCGCGCCTCCGGCCTTGTCGTCGCGACCGTTGCGGCGGCGGAGGTAGCGCTCGAACTCTTCGGCGATCGCGTCGCCGGAGGCTTCGGGGGAGTCGACGGTGTCGCGCGCCTGCTCGAGCTGCTTGATGTAGGCGGCCATGTCTTCGTCGTCTTCGGCGAGAGCGTCGATGCCGTCTTCCCAGGCCGAGGCATCGGCGACGAGCGAGCCGCGGTCGACGACGACGTCGACGTACTCTTCGAGGCGGTCGAGCAGCGCGAGGGTCGCCTTCGGCGAGGGGGAGTTGTGCACGTAGTGCGGCACCGATGCCCAGATCGCGAGGGTGGGGATGCCCGCCTTCTCGGCGGCGAGCCCGAGCACCGAGAGGATGCCGACGGGCCCTTCGTAGCTGCTCGCCTCCAGCTCCCAGAAGTCCTGCACGGCGGTGTTGTCGCTGCCGACGAAGATCGAGATCGGGCGCGTGTGCGGCACGTCGGCGAGCATTGCGCCGAGGAACACGATCCCGGTCACCCCGGCCGCTTCGGCCGCGTCGATGATCTCGCCGCTGAAGGTCTTCCAACCGCGCGACGGCTCAGTACCGAGAAGAACGTGGATGCCGCTGCCGTCTGCCGGCGCGGAGAGGGTGACGCTCGGCCATTCGAGCACGCGTTCACCGTCGTCGTTCGTCGAGACGCTCGGCCGGTTGAACTGGTAGTCGAAGTAGTCCTCGGGTTCGATCTCGAGGCGCGGCGTCAGGCCGAGCTGGTCGCGCACGGCGCGCACCGCTCCGCTCGCCGCCTCACCGGCGTCGTTCCAGCCTTCGAAGGCGACGATGAGGACGGACCCCCCGTGGAACGGGTGCTGGTCTCCCGACTCGGCCATCCCCCCAGGATAGGCCGCGCGCCGCACCTAAGCTGGTGCGTTGTGACCGCCGCCACCGTACGCACCGCCATCCGGCAACCCGCCGCCGTCCTGTGGGACATGGACGGCACGCTCGTCGACACCGAGCCGTATTGGCTACAGGCCGAGAGCGACCTGGTGCACGGCGCGGGAGGCGTCTGGACCCCGGAAGACGGCCTCCAGTTGATCGGGTCCGGACTCGAGCGGTCGGCGCTCATCCTGCAGTCCCGCGGCGTCGAACTCACCGTCGAGGAGGTCATCGCGACGCTCACCGACCGGGTCAGGGAGCAGATCGGGGCCTCCGTGCCGTGGCGCCCGGGTGCGCTCGAGCTTCTGCGCGAGATCCGGGATGCCGGCATCCCGACCGCTCTCGTCACGATGTCGCGCCGCGACATGGCGCTCGACATCGTCGCCGCGCTCGGCTTCGAGGGTTTTGACCTGGTCGTCGCCGGCAACGAGGTGGCGAACGCGAAACCACATCCCGAGCCCTACCTGACGGCTGCCGAACGGCTCGGCGTCGACGTGACCTCGTGTGTCGCCCTCGAAGATTCGGAGCCCGGTGTCGCCTCAGCTGTCGCGGCCGGCGCGACGGTGTTCGCACTGCCGATGCACGTCCCGCTGCCACCCTCGCCCGCCTACCTGCTGCGCGAATCGATGGTCGGGCTGCGGCTCGCCGACCTTTCGGCGGCGCTGGCATGACTCGGGCAGACGCGGTAGGACCGTTCCGTGCGGGGGAGCGGGTGCAGCTCACCGGTCCGCGCGGTCGGCTCAACACCATCACTCTCGAGGCGGGCAAGATCTTCCACACCCACCGCGGCACGCTCGCGCACGACGTGCTGATCGGGCAGCCCGACGGTTCGGTGGTGACGGCGTCGAACGGCGACTCCTACCTCGCCCTGCGGCCTCTGCTCAGCGACTACGTCATGTCGATGCCGCGCGGCGCTGCGATCATCTATCCGAAGGATGCCGCGCAGATCCTCGGGCTCGCCGACATCTTTCCCGGGGCCACGGTCGTCGAGGCCGGCGTCGGGTCGGGCGCACTGTCGCTCTGGCTGCTGCGGGCGATCGGGCCCGCCGGTCGTCTCGTGTCGTTCGAGCGTCGCGAGGAGTTCGCCGACATCGCACGCGGCAACGTCGCCGGATTCCTCGGCGACGTGCCCGCGAACTGGGAGATCGCGCTCGGCGACCTCGCCGAAGCACTGCCCGAGCGGGGAATCGAAGCCGATCGCGTCATCCTCGACATGCTCGCCCCGTGGGAGTGCCTGCCTGCGGTGAGTGCCGCGCTCGCGCCGGGCGGCGTGCTGCTCTGCTACGTCGCGACCGTGACGCAACTCTCGCGCGTCGCCGAGGCGATCCGTGCGACGGGCTTGTACACACAGCCCGATTCGAGTGAAACGATGATCCGCGGCTGGCACATCGAAGGCCTCGCGGTGCGACCCGAGCACCGGATGGTGGGACACACCGGGTTCCTGCTGACTGCCCGCCGCCTCGCCCCGGGTGCCGTACTTCCGCCACCCGCGCGACGCACCTCGAAGACCGAATATGGCGAAGAAGACGTCGAACTGTGGACGCCGGGAGCCCTTGGCGAGCACGTCAAGAGCGATAAGCGGATGCGCAAGGTCGCTCGTGAGGCGCGCGCGATCGCCGACCAGGCCGGGGCACCCCTTGACGACAAGTAGAGTGTTCGTCGTGCGTCGTTCCCCCCTTGCCCGGCCCCTGACGGCCGTCGCCGCCGCTGTGCTCGTCTCGGGAGCCCTCGCGGGCTGCACGGGCTTCTCGATCGACGGCACGTGCGAGCCCGCCTTCGAGCCCGGTGATGCGACGAACGCCGTCACCGCGACCGGAGATGTCGGCGACTCGCCGGCGGTCGAGTTCCCGACTCCGCTCATCGCCGAAGAGACCCAGCGCTCCGTGTCGACACAAGGCTCGGGTGACCCCGTTGGCGCGGGCGCCACTGTGCTCTACAAGCTCGTCTACTACGTCGGCGCGACCGGCGATGCGATGACCGAGAGCACGTCGGTGCTCGGTGTCGCGAGCGACGCAGGCCTCGCCCTCGGGGAAGCCCTCGAGTGTGCGACCCCCGGCTCTCGCATCGTGCTCGCAGGGCCCGCGGAAGAGATCGACGCTCAGTACGCGGGCGTGACCGAGACGCTCGTCGCGGTGATCGATGTCGAAAACGTCTTCCTCGGCAAGGCGAACGGGATCAACCAGCTCCCGCAAGACGGGATGCCGACGGTTGTCACTGCGGTCGACGGCGAGCCGGGCATCACGCTCACCTATCAGGTAGCGCCTGAGGTGTCGCGGTCCGCCGTGATCAAAGCCGGCAGCGGAGCGACAGTGGCCGAAGGCGACACCATCGTCTACCACGGTCGTAACTGGACATGGCCGGCCGGTCTCGGTAGTACGCCGACATTGGGGCAGCTCGACACCTGGTCGGGAGGGGCTCCTCTCGAGCTCGATGTCGACCCCGAGATCCTCGTCGACGAGATCGTCTTCGACGCGCTCGAAGGCGCGAAGGTGGGATCGCAGCTTCTGCTCGTCATCCCCAACTCGTCGGGTGACGGCGGCGCTTCGGTCGTGGTCATCGACATCCTCGGCATTCTCGCCGACGAGTAGGCGATCGGAAGTGACGGCGTGACGCAAGCTGCCGTACCGGTCGAGGAGCGGCTCTTCAGCCTTGTGCTCGCGCTGTTGGCAACCGAGACCGGGCTGACGAAGAACGAGATCCTGTCGACTGTGCAGGGCTACCGCCAGCGGTTCAAGAACGGCGGCGACAACGCCAACCTCGAGCGCCAGTTCGAGCGCGACAAAGACGACATCCGCGACCTCGGCGTGCCGCTGGAGACGCTCGATTCTCCGGGCGACGCCGGCAACAACCAGACGCTGCGCTACCGCATCCCGAAGGGCGCCTACGAGCTCCCCTCAGATGTCACCTTCAGCCCGGAAGAGACGGCGCTGTTGAACCTCGCCGCGATGGTATGGCGAGAGGGCTCGCTGTCGGGGGAGTCGCGTCGCGCACTGCTCAAGTTGCGGTCACTCGGCGTGACAGCCGACGAGCCGGTGCTCGGCTACGCGCCGCGCATCCGCCTGCGCGACGCCGCGTTCGACCCGCTCGACGCCGCCATTCGCAAGAGCCTGCGTGTGCGATTCCAGTACCTGAAACCGGGGGATGAGCGCTCCACCGATCGTGACGTCATCCCGCTCGCTCTCGTTCAGTACCAGGGCCGCTGGCACCTCTCTGCCGAGGAGCTCGACGGTGACCGCAAGGTCTTCCTGCTGCGCCGGATCGTTGGATCGGTGACCTCGGGGAAGGCCGTTTCGATGCCCGATGGCGACCATGCCGCAGAGGCCATCGCGGGTCTCGAGGAGGTCTGGGAGCGCAACGTCGCCGAACTCGAGGTCGTGCCCGGATCGGATGCCGCCACCCGTCTGGCGAATCGTGACGGCGCCGACGTCACCGGCGACCGAGTCGTGCTGCGTTTCGTCGACCTCAACATCCTCGCCGACGAGTTGAGCGGCTTCGGTCCCGAGGTGCTCGTGCTCTCGCCACCGGCCCTGCGCGACGCCGTCGTCGACCGCCTGCGAGGGGTGGAGGCTGCTCATGGATAGGCCGAAGCCTCAGCCGTTCCAGGCACGTGACAAGCTCGCGTTCCTGCTCGCGCTCGTGCCGTACCTCATGGACCACGATCGGGTGAGCGTCACGGAGGCGGCCGAGCACTTCGCGGTCGACCCCGGACAGATCCGGGATGCCGTCAACCTCATCGCCGTCAGCGGTCTGCCGGGCGAGACGTCGGCCTACCAGCACGACGACCTGTTCGACATCGACTGGGACGCCTTCGAGAACGATGACGAGATCGTGCTCACCAATCGGGTCGCGATCGACGATTCACCACGGTTCTCGGCCCGAGAGGCGTCGGCACTCATCATGGGGCTCGAGTACCTCTCAGCCCTCCCCGAGTACGCGGATCGGGGTGCGATCACCAGTCTGAAAGCCAAACTGTCGCGGGGAACTTCGGGCGCCGTTGCACCCGTCGGTATGAGCGGGAGCCAGTCGATCGACAGCCTCGCGCCCTCGCTGCAGCTGATCCGCGAATCGGTCGACGCCGGGCTGCAGCTCGAGTTCGACTACCTCAACGCTCGAGGTGACCGTGAGCGGCGGCGGGTCGACGCGCTCCAGGTCGAGTCGATCGACGCCGACTGGTATCTGCGCGGCTGGTGCCACCTGCGCGAAGCCGTGCGCACCTTCCGGCTCGACCGCATCTCCGACGCGGTCGTCACCGATGCCCCGATCGATCACCGCGCGAGCGACGTACGGCTGCCCGAACTGTTCGAAGCCTCGCCCGACGACCTCGAAGTGGTCATCGACGTCGAGGCGTCGGCAATGCCGCTGCTCGCCGACTACATCCTCGGGGGCGCGCGGAGCGAGCCCGAGGGCGGCCGCATCCGCACCACGGTTCGTGTCTCGCATCACCACGGCCTGAAACGGCTCATCGCGAGCATGCCCGGCGTCGTGACCGTCGTCGCCCCCGAGGATGCCCGGGCCGCCGTCGCCACGTGGGCAGCGGCCGGAGCCGCACGGTACCGCTGAGTTAGACTGATCGCAGTTCTGACGCCCTACAAGATCCTGACTTTCTAAGCGAGGAGACCCGCGTGTTCACACACATCCTTCTGGTGAACCAGTGGCAGACGTGGGTCATCATCCTCGTCGTCGTTCTCTTGCTGTTCGGCGCGACCCGCCTGCCGGCGCTCGCGAAGAGCCTCGGCCAGTCGGCGAAGGTCTTCCGCAAGGAGATCAAGACAGACGACTCCGACGACGCGCCGACGGCCGAGTCGGACCAGCCCGCCGACAAGAAGTAGCCCGCATGGCCGCCCCACGCCGGCGGAACCCCGAAGGGCGGATGTCGCTCGGCGAGCATCTCGTCGAAATGCGCAAACGGCTCACCCGTGCCGCCCTCGCGATCGTCGGCGGCACCATCATCGGTTGGATGATCTACGACCTCACGTGGATCGGGAAGCTGCTCGAACCCGTGCTGCCGGGAGCAGCGAAGGCGCTCAGCGGTCAGGGCACCTGGTCGGCAATCAGCCGGCCGGTGTTCGCAATCGCCGAGGCGCAGGGCGCCGACACCGCCAAGGTCGCGATCAACTTCACCAGCATCACGGGCGCTTTCGACATCCAGTTCCAGGTCGCTCTCGCAGCCGGCATCGTTCTGTCGAGCCCGGTCTGGCTGTATCAGGTCTTTGCATTCTTCGTGCCCGGTCTCACCGGCAAAGAGAAGCGGTACACGTTCGGCTTCTTTTTCACCGCCGTTCCGCTGTTCCTGCTCGGCTGTCTCGCCGGCTGGTTCGTGTTGCCCCGCATCGTCGAGGTGATGTTCAATTTCGTCCCCGAGGGGGCAACGACCTTCTACGAGGCCAAGTACTACCTCGACTTCGTGCTCAAGCTCATGCTCGCTGCCGGGATCGCCTTCGTGCTGCCCGTGTTCCTCGTGCTGCTCAACTTCGTGGGCGTCATCCGCGGGATCTCGATCCTCAAGGGCTGGCGCTGGGCGGTGCTCGCGATCGTCGTGTTCACGGCCATCGCGACACCCGCCGCCGACGTGCTGTCGATGGTGCTGCTCGCGATCCCGATGACCGTGCTGTATTTCGCCGCGGTCGGCATCGCGGTCTGGCACGATCGGATCGCCGACCGCCGGGCGGCAGCTAGCCTGGTGGAGTGAACGCGCCCTCGTCCGGGTCAGTGGGGGCCGAGCCGTCGCCTGCCGAGCGCTTCGCCGCCGCGAAGTCCCGCCAGGGCATGCCGCGCCTGCAGGACTTCCGCGAGAAGCTCGCCTTCGACCTCGACCCGTTCCAGCTCGAAGCCTGCCAGTCACTCGAAGCGGGACGCAGTGTGCTCGTCGCCGCCCCGACGGGCGCGGGCAAGACGATCGTCGCCGAATTCGCCGTGCACCTCGCTTTGGCAGGGTCGCGCGCGAAGGCCTTCTATACGACCCCGATGAAGGCACTCAGCAACCAGAAGTTCGCCGAGCTGAGCGCCGAACACGGCGCCGAGAAGGTCGGGTTGCTGACCGGCGACAGCAACATCAACAGCCATGCCCGGGTCGTCGTCATGACGACCGAGGTACTGCGCAACATGCTCTACGCCGACAGCCCGCTGTTGCGCGATCTCGCGTACGTGGTGATGGACGAGGTGCACTACCTCGCCGACCGGTTCCGCGGCGCCGTGTGGGAGGAGGTCATCATCCACCTCCCACAGGAGGTGCGCATGGTGTCGCTCTCGGCGACGGTGTCGAACGCCGAGGAGTTCGGCGACTGGCTCCAGGCCGTGCGAGGCGACACCGATGTCGTCGTCTCCGAGGAGCGGCCCGTACCGCTTGAGCAGCACGTGCTGGTGCGCAGCAAACTGCTCGACCTGTTCGAGACGTCGAGTCTCGTGCGCGGCGACGGCACCGACTCGGCCCGCGTCAACCCCGAGGTCACTCGGCTCACCGGAGCATCCGACCGGGCGAACGCCGGCTATCGGAACACCCACACCGGGCGTCCGGGCAAGGCCAAACGACGCGAGGCCGACCATGGGTCTCGACACGCCGCCGGTGGCGGCTACTCGACCACCGAGGGCTCGTCCCGACTGTTCGGTGACCGGATGGGCCGGGGCGACATCGTGAAACTGTTGCGGTCGCGCAACCTGCTGCCCGCGATCTTTTTCGTGTTCAGCCGCGTCGGGTGCGACGCGGCGGTCGAACAGGTCGCTCGCAGCGACGTGCGGCTCACCGAAGCTTGGGAACGCGCCGAGATCCGAGCACTCGTCGAGGAACGCTGCCGTGCCATCCCCGACTCCGACCTCGCGGTGCTCGGCTACTGGGGCTGGCTCGACGGGCTCGAACGCGGTCTCGCCGCCCACCATGCGGGGATGCTGCCGATCTTCAAAGAGATCGTCGAAGAGCTCTTTCAGCGCAAACTGCTCAAGGTCGTCTTCGCGACCGAAACGCTCGCCCTCGGCGTCAACATGCCCGCGCGCACCGTCGTCATCGAGAAACTCGAGAAGTTCAACGGCGAGGCCCGCGTGCCGATCACCCCGGGGGAGTACACCCAGCTCACCGGGCGCGCCGGTCGCCGGGGGATCGACGTCGAAGGGCATGCCGTCATCCAGTGGTCGGGAGGCGTCGACCCGCGCGCGGTCGCGTCGCTCGCCTCGCGGCGGTCGTACCCGTTGCACTCGTCGTTTCGGCCGACCTACAACATGGCCGTCAACCTCATCCAGCAGTTCGGTCGCACGCGGACGCGCGAGATCCTCGAGCAGTCGTTCGCGCAGTTCCAAGCAGACCGCGCCGTCGTCGACCTCGCGCGTCGGGTGCGCAAGCAGGAGGAGTCGCTCGGCGGCTACGAGGAGGCGATGACCTGCCACCTCGGCGACTTCCGGGAGTACTCGTCGCTCAGACGGGAGCTAAGCGACCTGGAACGCAAGAATGCGCGCGCCGAAGGTCGCGGACCGCACGAGAGCCGGGGCGAGCGTGACCGCCGGCAACGCCAGATCTCCGACCTGCGCAAGCGGATGAAGCAGCACCCTTGCCACGCCTGCGCCGAGCGTGAGGCGCACGCCCGCTGGGCCGAACGCTGGTGGCGGCTCAAACGCGACACCGACCAGTTGCGGTCGCAGATCTCCGGACGCACCGGGGCGGTCGCGCTCGTGTTCGACCGCGTCACCGAGGTGCTGCAAGAGCTCGGCTACGTCAGTGCTTCTGAACTGCGAGGCGAGGGCGAACTCGAGGTCACCGCATCCGGTCGCGTGCTGATGCGCATCTACGGCGAACGCGACCTCCTCGTCTCGGAGTGTCTCCGCCGTGGTCTGTGGGACGACCTCGATGTCGCCAGCCTCGCGGCACTGGCGAGCAGCCTCGTCTACGAGCCGCGACGCGAGGGGTCGGACGTCGACTACCGGATTCCCCGTGGTGGGTTCCGTGCTGCCCTTGAAGGGACCGAGGCGGTCTGGCAGGAACTCCAGGCGCTCGAAATCGCCCGCCGGCTTCCCGAAGGCACCTCCCCGTCGCCGGGCATCGCGCTCGCCACACAGCGGTGGGCTCAAGGTGCCGCGCTCGACGTCGTGCTGCGGGATGCCGAACTCGCCGCCGGCGACTTCGTGCGGTGGATGAAGCAGGCCGTGGACTTGCTCGACCAGTTGTCGATCGTCGCCGACGGCCCACTCGGACGCCGTGCGCGCCAGGCGATCGACAGCATCCGCCGGGGAATCGTCGCTTATTCTGGGGTCTCGTGATCACCGGTTTCGAGACGCGTCGTGCTGCGCGCGGCGCTCCTCGGCCCGCGATATTGCCGCTTCGGGTCGCGCTCGTGGTCGCGTCCTGTGCCGGGCTGCTGCTCGACACCGCATTCCCCGACAAGGGGTGGTGGTTCACGGCGTTCCCGGCCATCGCGCTCGTGCTCATCGCGATACAGGGTCGCCGGGTCGGGGGCGCGATCCTCGTCGGACTGATCTTCGCCGCGTTCTTCTACTGGCCGCACATCGAGTGGGCTTCTGAGTTCCTCGGGGTCGTACCGTGGTCCGCTCTCGCCGCCGTCATGACCCTCTGGAACGGGGCGGCCGCGGCGCTCATCGCGCTCGCCTACCGCTGGGTTCCCCGGGTGTGGGGCGGGCCCACCGCACGCCTCCTGCTGCTTCCCGCCGTCGTCGCGGGGCTCTGGACCGCGCGCGAGGCGATCGCGAGCGTGTGGCCGTACGGCGGCTTCTCGTGGGGTCGCGTCGCCTTCTCGCAGTCCGACAGCCCGCTGTCCCCGCTCTTCGCCTGGCTGGGCGTTTCGGGCGTGTCGTTCGCGATGGTGTTCCTCACGAGCGTCGCGGTCGCCGCCGCGCAGGAGGCGATTCGGCGTCCGCGCCAGAGCGTGGCTCTCGGAGCGCTCGTTGCGGTCTTCGCGATGGTGCTCGTCACCGTGCCGCCGTGGACCTCGCTCCCCGGAACCGCCCCCGCGAGCGCCCCCACGCTGCGCATCGGCGCGGTGCAGGGCGCCACCAAGGCCGGCTACTTCGACCCGCCCGAGGCGTTCGGCGACAACCTGATCGCCCAAGTGGCGGCGACCGAGCCGCTCTACGACGAAGACGTGGATGTCGTCGTCTGGCCGGAGGGCGCCTCCGACGCCGATCCGCTGCGCTACGCCTGGGCGGCCGACCTGTGGGACGAGGTGTCGGAGCGCGCGGGCGCCCCGATCATCGGGGGCGCGATCACGACGCGGCAACTCGACAAAGTCGACGCGAACGGCGAACCGATGCCCGAGTACTTCAACACCGTCATGCTCTGGGAGGCGGGGGAGGGTTCACGCGAATCGCGGGTGCTCGACTACTACGACAAGAAGCACCCGGTGCCGTTCGGCGAGTATGTGCCCGACCGCGCGTTCTGGCGACAGTTCGCCCCCGAACTCATCGACCTCATCCAGCGGGAGTACACCCCCGGCACGACGGACTCCGTCTTCGACCTGGGCGATGGGGTGATCGTCGGCCACGCGATTTGCTTCGACATCGTCGACGATCAGCTGCTGACCGAGATCGTCGAACAGGGCGGCCAGATCGTATTCGCCGAAACGAACAATGCCGATTTCGGGCGCACCGACGAAAGCGTTCAGCAGCTAGCGATCGCGCGCATCCGGGCGATCGAGACCGCGCGCACCGTCGTCAACATCTCGACCGTGGGCACGAGCGCGATCGTGCTACCCGACGGCACGATCGAGCAACAGCTGCCGTGGTACGAGCCCGGGATCATGGTCGCCGACGTGCCACTGCTCACGACGATCACGCCAGCGGTACTCGTCGGTCGTCAGCTCGAGTGGCTCGCCGCGATCATCGGCCTTGCCGGCCTGCTGGTCGCCGGGATCGCCGTTCGGCGTCGGGCCTAAGCCGACTTCTTCGAGTTCTTCAGCGCTTCTTCACCGCGGCGGGCGCGGAGCAGTTCGAGACGCTCCTGCAACAGCTCCTCGAGCTCGGGGCGCGTGCGCCGTTCGAGCAGCATGTCCCAGTGCGTACGCGGGGCCTTCGTTTCGACGACCACGGTCTCGACGAGTGAGCCGTCCTCGGCGACGAGGCGACCTTCCTGGCCGCTGCGCGGCGACTCCCAGGTTTCGGGAATCTCGGCGTCGAAGGCGAACGTCACCTCGAACGTGGAGCCGTCTTCCGTGCGGTAGAGGCTCTTGCGGCGCGAAACGAACTCGACACCCTCTTCGCTCTGGAGGCTCTGCGATCCAAGACGCATGCCCCGCAGGTTTCGTTCTGCCATCGTGTGGCCTTCTTCCTGTTCCCGGTGGCGGTGATAGGACGCGAGTTCTGTGGAACAACGCCCGTGACTGGTATAACGACAGGCTGGCGTTCGGCATGCCCTCGCACACCCGTTCCCAGTGCATTCACAGCCGTTGCCGGTCGGATGCGAAGCGGGTCGCGAGGACCGCTCAGGATCGCCGCCCCGAGCGCCGCGCCAGCACCGCCATCGCGAGATCCGACCGGTCGCTCACCAGGCCGTCGACGCCGAGGTCGAGCAGCCGTTCCATCGCCGTTTCGTCGTTGATCGTCCAGGCGTGCACCTCGACGTTTGCCGCGTGGAATGCAGCAATCGTGCGCGGGGTCATCGTCGACATCCGCAGAATCGAGAGCGGGAGTTGCACCGCGTGCACGTCACGCAGGATGCGGCGCAAGGTCGGCAGACCGCCCGCGCTCCGGGCGGCGGTCACCGCAGCAACGGCGCCTCGGGACGAAATCGACGTTGCGACCCCGGGCAACTGGCGTACCGCGGCGAGTCGACGCGCAGGGCTGAACGAGCCGATCAGCACGCGAGCGGTCGCTCGGGCGGTGAGGATCGCCGCGACGGTTGGCGCGACGGCGTTCTCCGCCTTGATGTCGATGTTGAAGCGCGCTTGGGGAAAGGCGTCGAGCGCCTCGGCGAGCGAGCAGAAGCCCTGGCCCTCGCCTAGCTGGATGCGACGCAGTTCGTGTGACGTCAGCTGGCCGACCCGCACCTGCCGACCAGCGAGCCGGGAGAGGTCGGGATCATGGCTGATCATCGCCACGCCGTCGGCCGATCCGTGCACATCCGTCTCAAGATGCGTCACGCCGATCGCGATGGCTTTCGCGAACGCGAGGAGAGTATTTTCGGGTGCCTCAAGTGCGAGCCCGCGGTGCGCGAGCACCCGCGGGGGAGCGGAGCTGAAGTACCCGTTACTTGGCGGGAGGGATATCACTTGACGCGAAGAAGCCCGGAGTGATGCCCTTGAGCGCCTCGGTCAGTTCGCTCGGGATGATCCACAGCTTGTTGGCGTCGCCGTCAGCGATCTTCGGCAGCATCTGCAGGTACTGGTACGCGAGCAGCTTGCTGTCGGGGTTGCCGGCGTGGATGGCACCGAAGACTGTCGTGATGGCCTCGGCCTCACCCTGTGCTCGCAGCACCGCGGCCTTCGCGTCACCTTCTGCGCGGAGGATCTCGGACTGCCGCATGCCCTCGGCCTCGAGGATCTGCGACTGCT
Source organism: uncultured Schumannella sp. (assembly GCA_964497165.1). GTDB lineage: Bacteria > Actinomycetota > Actinomycetes > Actinomycetales > Microbacteriaceae > Pseudolysinimonas_A. The sequence continues at coordinate 13,066 of CAZCEE010000006.1, forward strand.
TCGTGCCCTCAGCGGTGAGGATCACGGCGCGGCGATCACGCTCGGCGCGCATCTGCTTCTCCATCGAGTCCTGGATGCTCACGGGCGGGTCGATCGCCTTGAGCTCGACGCGTCCGACGCGGATGCCCCACTTGCCCGTCGACTCGTCGAGGACGACTCGCAGCTGAGTGTTGATGTTGTCGCGCGAGGTCAGGGCTTCTTCGAGGTTGAGGCCACCGACCACGTTGCGGAGGGTCGTGGTGGTCAGTTGCTCGACGGCGCCGAGGTAGTTCGCGATCTCGTAGGTCGCGGCGCGCGCGTCGTTCACCTGGAAGAACACGACAGTGTCGATCGAGACGACGAGGTTGTCTTCGGTGATGACCGGCTGCGGCGGAAACGAGACGACCTGCTCGCGCATATCGACGAGCGGGCGCAGCCGATCGATGAAGGGCACGAGGATGTTCAGACCCGGGTTGAGCGTCTTGTGGTACCGACCGAGCCGCTCGACGATGCCCGCGTACGCCTGCGGGATGATGCGGATCGAGCGCGCGATGATCGTGAACACGAAGATGATCACGATCGCGACGACGATCCACAGGATCACCGAGTTGAAGACTTCGGCGTCGCTCATGAGGTCAGTCCTTCTTTCCGGGGCGCTGGGACGACCACGGCGGTCGCCCCCTCGATGGCGGTGACAACGACGCGGGCCCCCTCGACGAGTTCATCGTCGAGGCCATCGGCCAGGCGTGCGGTCCAGGTCTCGCCGTTCGCGAGTTTCACCTGGCTGCGCGCAGCGTTCTCGGTGACGACGACGCCGGTCAGTCCGAGGAGGGCCTCGGCGTTGCTGAGGGTCGGATCTCCGCCTTTACGGAACGCGCGCAACAACGGTGGGCGCACGACGAACAACAGCAGCAGCGCGAGAACCCCTGCGATGACGATCTGGGCCCAGATCGGCGCCTGGAAGAATCCGACGACGAGGCCGCCCAAGCTTCCGCCGGCGAGCATGAGAAACGTGAAGTCGAGCGTGAACACTTCGATGATCACGAAGACCAAGATGAGGGCGAGCCAGAGGACCCAGCCCCACTCGACCAGGAACTCTCCTGACATGTGTCGAAACTAGCAGACCGGCTAGTCTCAGTGACCGTGAGCATCGACCCCGTTCTGCCCGCCGGATCTCTTTCCGGGAAGCGCGCCCTCGTCACCGGATCGTCCCGAGGGATCGGCGCTGACACCGCCAAATACCTCGCTGCCGCCGGCGCCAAGGTCGCGATCAACTACCGCAACAAAGAGGCGCGCGCCCTCAAGCTGGTCACCGAGATCACCGATGCCGGGGGCGAGGCGATCGCGATCGGTGGCGACCTCACCGACTCAGCCTCGGTCGACGCGATGTTCCAGACCGTGACCGACGCGTGGGGCGGCCTCGACATCCTCGTGCTCAACGCGTCGGGTGGCATGGAAGGCGGGATGGCCGAGGACTACGCCCTGCAGCTCAACCGCGACGCCCAGGTGCGCGCGCTCGAGACCGCGCTGCCGCTGCTCGGCGACGGCGCGCGCGTCGTCTTCGTCACCAGCCATCAGGCACACTTCATCCACACCGTGCCGACGATGCCCGAATACCAGAAGGTCGCCGAGAGCAAGCGGGCCGGCGAGGACGCCCTCCGAGAGCGCATCCCGAGCCTGGATGCCGCGGGTGTCGGCTTCGTCGTCGTGTCGGGCGACATGATCGAGGGCACCATCACCGCGACCCTGCTCGACCGGGCGCGGCCCGGCGCGATCGACGCCCGCCGCGAAGACGCGGGACGGCTCTACACGGTGAGCGAGTTCGCTGCCGAGGTCGCGCGCGCCGCCGTAGACCCGTTGCCGGAGGGTCGCATCCGCTACGTCGGCGACGTGAGCGGGTTCTTGGGCAAGCAGAGTCTGCACCCCCACCGCTGAGCCCACCGTGCCCAACCTCCACGCGCATCGGCTCACCTCGCGGGTACTGCTGTTCGATCGTGACGATCGTTTGCTGCTGTTCCTCACGGCGGCTCCGGACACGTCGCGGAAAGCGCGGTGGATCACGCCCGGCGGGGGAGTGGACCCCGGGGAGACTCACCTCGACACGGCGCTGCGCGAGCTCGAGGAGGAGACGGGGCTGCGTCTCAAAACCGTGACCGGGCCGGTGTGGTCCCACGATTTCGAGGTCGAGTGGGATTCGGCCGACCACGACACCGGGCACGCAGAGTTCTACACCGTCGTCGTCGACGCCTTCGAGCCCTCCGACGAGAAGTGGACAGACGACGAGCGCGTCGACGTCACGGAGCACCGTTGGTGGACGTTGGGCGAGCTACTCGCCGAGCGGCCGCCGTTCGAGCCGCGCGAACTGATCGATCTCATCCGCCGACAACTGCCGTCCTGCCAGGCGTGATCGCAGGCTTCAGGTGCTACCGAACCGGGTCGTAACCGGTGCCGTCGAACTTCACAAGAGTAAGACCCTGGATCGCCGGCCGGGTCGGGTCCGTCGTGTTGACGGTGACCCCATCAAGCAGGAGCGGAGCCTCGAAGTCCTCGATCGCGTTCAGCGCCTCCATGAACGAGGCACGCGTCGGTTCGGTCATCCCCAGGAACGCCTGCTCGAGAATCGCGCCTTCGGCATAGCTCCACGCGCAGTGCGGCGTGAACGTCGCGGAGATCCCGCTGCCGTACTCTGCGAACGCTGTGTTGTAGGCCACGACATCCTCGTCGTCCGCGACCTCCGACGAGGTCGGGAGCTTCGCGAACGCTGTGGAGTACACCGCCGGGAACGCGGCACCTCCCCCGGGAATGACGATTTCGGCGGGGGTCGAGGTGTTCGACGGTAGGAAGACTTCGGGCGTCCACCCGATCGACTGCGCGTCCGTCAGCACGGCGACCTGAAGCGAGGCGAGCGACACGATGCTGAGGAGAACGTCAGCGCCCGACGCCGCGAGCTCCATCACCCTGCCGTCGAGGTTCGGGTCGCCTGCGTCGTAGGTCGCCGCTGCGATCACGTCGACATCCGTGCCGTCGGTAGCCGCCTCGAACCCGGCAAGGTAGTCGTCGCCGTATTTGTCGTTTTGCGCGAGGCTGGCAACGGTGACCTCACCGCGTTCGGCGAGGAACGTCCCGAAAGCGAAGCCCTCGTCGTAGTAGCTCGGGAGGAGCGCCGACGTCCAAGGGGACTCCTGCCGGTTCGAGAACGCCGCTGCCCCGGTGAGCAGCAGCACCTGCGGAACCTCAAGCTCGTTCGCGATCGGCACGATGCCTGCGTTCGTCCCCGTGCCGAGGGCACCGACGTACGCGAAGATGCCTTCATCCACCAGCTGGCGGAAGTTCGACACCGCAGTCGCCGGATCGGAAGCGTCGTCGAGGTAGCTGAGTTCCACCTCACGGGTGTTGCCGTCACCGAACTCGAACCCCCCGGCGGCATTCTTCGCTTCGAGATAGCTGGACAAACCGGCGACCGCGCACAAGCCGGCGCTCGCGGCCGGGCCGCTCAGCGGGCTGCTGATCCCGAGTCTCAGCGTCGTGCCGGTGATCCCCGGGCTGACCGAGTCGCCCTCGATGGGCGACTCGTCGGCGCTCAGAGTGCATCCCGTGCCGATCAGAACCACGAGGGCGCTCGTCAGGAGGATCCGGCTGAAGCGGGCAACGCCCAAGACGTTTCTCATCGCACGTACCTTTTCGCTCGGCCTCTGGAGGCGTCTCACCGACGAGGGAATTCTGGCATGTCGGGTACAGCAAACTGGGGCCCCGGTTTCCTGAGGCCCCAGTTGATCGCATGTTATGGGATCAGCCCACGACGTCCACGCTGGCGTAGCCGCGGCCGTTGAACTTCTGCAAAGTGACATCCTGCACGGCAGGCAGGCCGTCGACCGTGGTGTCGATCGTTCCGCCCGGAAGCAGGAACTGGGCCTCGAAGCCCTCGATCGAGTACAGGGCCTCGAGGAACGACTCACGAGTCGGCTCCTCCATCTTCATGAAGGCCTGCTCCAGGATCTGAGCGGCGATCCAGCTCCACACGCAGTGCGGGAAGGAGACGCCGTCGTTGTCGGTGTACTCCTCGATCGCCGCGAGGTACGCCTGACCCTCTTCGGTCTCCTGGAACGCCGGCGACGCCGCTGCCGCCGAGAATGCGACGGCGTAGACGCCGGGGTAGACCACAGTCCCGTCGGCCGCCACTGCGCCGCCCGGGGTGAGCACGCCGCTCGGAGAAGCGGTGTTCGAGGGCAGGAACCAGACCGGGTACCAGCCGAGGGCTTGGGCCTTCTGCATGTTCTCGATCACACGAGGCACGATGGCCACCGCGTGGAAGAGCACGTCCGCGCCGGTCGCCGACAGCTCGGTGATCTGGCCTTCTAGCGAGGCAGCCGACGGCTCGTACGAGAGTTCTCCCACGATCTCGATGTCGGGCGAGTCAGCGATGGCCTCCTTGAATCCCTCGAGGTAACCCATGCCGTAGTCGTCGTTCTGGTAGAGCGCGGCAACCTTGTGCGGCAAGCCGTCGGCGACCAGCGCCTCACCGAAGGCACGACCCTCCTGCTGGTAGATCGGCACCAGGCCGAGCTGCACGGGGCTCGCTTCGCGGTCGTTGAAGAGCGGGTCGCCCGTCTGGACGAGAACCTGGGGCATTCCCTCTTCGATCGCGGCGTCGCGCCACGCACGGTTGGTCGGAGTACCGAGACCGATGCCGGCCGCGAAGACGCCGTCGGCGACCATCTGCTGGAAGTTCGCCGCAGACTTCTCCGGGTTGTACTCGTCGTCGTACTTCTTGATCTCGATCATGCGGGTGACGCCGTCACCGAAGGTGATGCCGCCCTCCGCGTTCTTGACGCCGAAGTACGCGATCGCCCCGTCGGCGGTGCAGTTGCCCGGGCCGGCCGTCGCGCCGGTGAGCGGGGTGCTGATGCCGAACAGCAGGGTTTCGTCGGTGATGCCAGGGCTCGCCTCGACTGTGCGGGCGCACCCCCCGAGTGCCATGACCGCGGCGACCGTGACGGCGACTGCCGCCAGGGCACGGCGGCGCGTTGTCCGAAGGTTCATCTTTGACCTTGCCTCTCTGTGTTATCTGTTTCCCCGGGCGCGGAATCCGAGCCGGGAGTCTGTGGGTGGGTGGGGCCTGTCCTCGTGATGCGACGGAACAGGCGCCCAAATCGTCGCGGCAGCGAAGCCAGCCCTCCCGGCAACAGGAAGAGCACGAGCAGGATGATGACGCCCTGCACGACCGTCGTGCTCTCGGGGTAGACCGCGTTGGTGAGCTGGGGGATGAGTACGTAGAACGCGCCGCCGAGGATCGACCCGACGATGCTCCCTGAGCCGCCGACGATCGTCGCGATGACGAGTTCGATCGAGTGACCGAAACTCATCGCGTCGGGGGAGACGAACTGGATCGCGACGATGTAGAGGAACCCGGCGACGCCGCCGACGGCCGACGCAACGGTGAAGGCGAGCACCTTGTAGCGGTAGGGCGAGATGCCCATCGAGGAGGCGACCGCCTCGTTCGCCCTGACGATCGCGAACGCGCGGCCGAACTTGCCGCGCACCAGGAAGAACACCAGGGCGAACACCGCCGCTCCGACCAGCATCACCACGTAGTACTGCCACTGGTCGTTGTAGAGACCCGTCCACTCCGGCGCCGAAAAGACCCGCACCGACATCCCCTGCGACCCTCCGGTGATCTCCGACAGCCGCTTGGCGAGCGGCACGCCGATAATCGGCAACGCGATCGTCACCAACGCCAGGCCGAGGCCGCGTAACCGGGCGGCCGCGAGCGCGATCACCAGGCCGATCACGCCGGGGATCAGGATCGCCATGAGGAGACCGATCAGGATCCCGACGACTCCGAGGGCCATGCCCCATTCGGATTTGATCGTCACGGCGGCGGCGTATGCGCCGACCCCCACAAAGAAGATCTGACCGAGTGACACCTGACCGGCGTAACCCATCACGACGTTGAGTCCGAGCACGGCGACGGCGAATACCGCGATGCGGGTGATCGTCTGGTTCGTGAACGGCTGGGAGATGAGGGGCAGCACCACGAGCACGACGGCGAGGGCGAGGGCCACGCCGCGGCGAGCCCAGCGGTTGTCGAGGAGGCGGGTAAGAGTGGACATCAGACACGCACCACGACTTTCCGCCCGAACAAGCCCTGCGGTCGCAGCACCAGGAGCACGACCAGCAGGATGAAGGGAACCGCAATCTTCAGGTCGTGGCCGACGAAGGGCACGTAAGCGGCTGCGAGATTCTCTGCGATCGCGATACCCCAGGCGGCAACAACAGCGCCGATGGGGGAGTCCAGGCCACCGATGATGACCGCGGCGAGCGCGTAGACCAGATAGGTGTCGAACATGTCCGGCACCAGCTGGATCTTGGCCGCGACGAGCACGCCGGCGAGAGCGCCGAGCATCGCCGCGAGGCCCCAGCCGACCATGAGCATCCGTCCGACCCGGATGCCGGACAGCGCGGAGGAAGCGGGGTTGTCGGCGACCGCGCGGAGGCCGAGGCCGAGCTTTGTTCCGCGGAAGAGCGCCTGGAGGAGAAACATGATGGCGATGATCGTGAGGAAGGTCGTGAGCGACCAGACGCTGATCGAGATCCCTGCTCCGCTCAGACTCTCAAGCCCGCTGAAAAAGAACGGGTACGGGATGTAGTTGTAGCTCCAGATCAGGCCGACGAGACCGGTCAAAAGGGTGAGCAGGCCGACCGTCGCCACGATCGCCGTATCGGGGTCACCGCCCATGAACCGCCGCATGACGAATCGCTCGATGAGCGCGCCCATCAGGTACGAGAACGTGACCGCGGCGAGGATGCCCGCGATGATGCCCGCGACCGGCCCGACAACGGGCGCCGCGAGGCCTCCAACGGTCATTCCGAGGTACGCGGCGAAGACGGCCATACCGCCCTGCGCGAAATTGATCATGCCGGTTGCCTGGTTGACGATCACGATCGCGAGCGCGAGCGCCGCGTAGATCGACCCCGTCGCGAGACCGTCGACGATGAGCTGGATGAAGGTGCCGAAGTTGAACATGATCAGGCTCCCAGATACGCCTTGCGGATCTCATCCATGCCCTTGAGCTCCGCGGAGCTGCCGGTGAGGACGTCGCGGCCGGTCTCGAGGACGGTCGCGGAGTCAACGAGCGAAAACGCCAGGTTTGCGTTCTGCTCGACGATCAGCATCGCGATACCTGATTCGCGGCGCAGCCGCTGGATCGCGTCGTAGACCGAACGTGCGGTGCTTGGGGCGAGCCCGAGGGATGCCTCGTCGAGCAGGAGCAACCGGGGCTTTGCCATGATCGCCCGCGCGACGGCGAGCATCTGCTGCTCGCCGCCCGACAACGCGGACGCATTGGACGTGATGCGGCGCTGCAAGTTCGGAAAGAGATCGAGGCAGTACTCGACATCCCGCTCTACGGCCTTGCGGTCCTTGCGCAGGTAGGCGCCGACGAGGAGGTTTTCTCGCACCGTGAGCTGCCCTAGCGTCCCGCGGCCCTCCGGCACATGGGCGATTCCCATCGCCGCAACCTGCTCCGGTCGTGAACCGCGGATGCGGGTGCCGTCGAAGACGATCTCGCCGCCGGCGCGCACAGTGCCGCTGATGGCGCGGAGCGTCGTCGTCTTGCCCGCCCCATTGGCCCCCAGGATGCCCACCGCGCCGCCGTCGGGCACGCTGAGCGAGACGCTCTCCAACACCTGAACCGGCCCGTAGAAAGCGGTGACGTCGGTGAGCTCAAGCAGCGGCATCCCCGGCCTCCTTCCCGAGGTAGGCCTCGATGACTCGCGGGTCGGACTGGGCCTCCGCCGCCGTTCCCTCCATGAGCTTGCTGCCGTGGTCGAGGACGACCACCCGGTCGGTGAGCGCGGAGATGACACCCATGTGGTGCTCCACGACAACCACAGTGAGGTCGAAGTCGGAGCGAATGCCGCGGATCACCTCAATGAAGTTCTGAACTTCGGTATGCGAGAGACCGGCAGCCGGTTCGTCGAGAAGAAGGAGCCGTGGGTGGGTGAGCAGCGCGCGAGCCAGTTCGACGCCTTTGTGCAGGCCATGGGATAGCTCGTCGGTGGGAACGTCGGCCGCCCAGCCCAGCCCGAGACGATCGAGCAGGTCTCGTGCTTCGGCGCGGGCTTCGCGTTCCCGACGCACGACGAAGGGGAGGCGCAGCGCCCACTCGAGCGGTCCGCCCGGCAGCCACGAGTGTGCTCCGAGCAGCACGTTCTCGAGAACTGTCGCCTCGAGCCGAAGTGCGGCGTGCTGAAAGGTTCGGGCGAGGCCGACAGCCTTCGCGAGTCGCGACCCGGGCAGCGACAGCGTCTCGGTGTCATCGATCCGAATCGAGCCGGACGAGGGACGGTAGTGCCCACTGATGCAGTTGAACAGCGAGGTCTTGCCAGCTCCGTTGGGCCCCACGAGACCGAAGACCGCACCGGGTTCCACCTCGAAGCTCACGTCTTGGAGCACCGAGATGCCCCCGAAGTGCAGCGAGACGTCGGTGAGCGCCAGACGAGCGGCCATAACCGTCCTCCGCTTCGGTGCAGAAAGTGTGTGGTGGTGGTGGTGTAGGCGTGTGGCCACGGTAACCCGTCACCTCAACGCAGGCAACCATTTTGTTGACAATATCGTCAACCAACGCTGCACTGCGTCCTCGGCGACTTCGCTTCCCGCCACGCGAGTCCGACGGTAGGGGAAAGGCGGATTGTTGACAATCGGTTTTCCTTCCAATGGAACTCAGTCGAGCAGTTCCGAAGAAGCGCGCCCGGTCAGGCCCTGCCTATCGTGGGGGAGTCGGGCAAACGCCCGGTCAGGGAAGGAAGACGAGATGGCTGAGAAGACGAAGTCCGAGGGTCTGAGCGCCGACGAGCGCGCCGCAGTGAAAGAGCGCGCGGCTGAACTGCGCGCCCAGTCCAAGGCCGCCGACAAGCGGGAGGCCGGCCTGAAAGACGTGTTCGCCGCGATCGCGAAGCTCGACGGTTCCGACCAGAAGCTCGCGACCCGCCTTCACGAGATCGTGACCGAGGCGGCTCCGGTGCTCGTGCCCAAGACGTATTACGGGATGCCGGGCTGGGCAAACGACGACGGCAAGATCGTCTGCTTCTTCCAGCCAGCGTCGAAGTTCAAGGTGCGCTACGGCACGTTCGCGTTCGAGCAGCCCGCCAAACTCGACGACGGAACGATGTGGCCGACGGCCTGGGCGCTCCTGGAGATGACGCCCGCGCACGAGAAGGCGATCACGGCGCTCGTGAAGCGGGCGGTGGGCTGAGCGCGGCCTCGGCCCGGCCGACCCGACGGCCGAGGGTGATGAAGCCGAGCGCGACGAAGCCGACGGCCGTCGCCGCGATCGCCACATCACCGAGCGGACGCAGGCTGAGGATCGATGTGAAGTCGGCGGCCGCGTGCACGAGGATGAGCGGCAAGACCCACCGGTAGCGGTATTGGAATGCCGCGAGTGTGAACCCCACGCATGCCGAGACGACCACATTGCCCACGATGTCGATGGCGTCGCGGCTGGTCGTCGCGAAGGCGGAGAGGTGCTGCAGGCCGAACAGCGCGGCGGTCAGTGCCACGGCCGAGAGCGGCCCGAACGCGGCCCGCAGCCCCTCCAGCACCACCACCCGGCTCGTCAGCTCCTCGTTGATCCCGACGAGCAACACCGTCAGGGCCCAGAGGCCGAATCCGGGCGGACGGTTCTCGAGCCCGCCCGGAACCGCCCACACGAGTACCTCGGCGAGCAGCACCAGGAGGATGATCGCCGCCCGCGGCCCTCGCCAGCCGACGAGGATGCCGGAAGTACGCCAGAGGCGACGAATTGTCACGAGCACGGCGGCATAGACGACGCAGGCGATGTTCGCGAAGAGGCCGAGGTACCAACCGGAGATGCCGATCAACGGCCCGACGCTCAGCGCCAACATGATGACGGCAAATCGTCCGACGTGCACCGCTACGGCGAATCCGAGAGCTCGTACTCGGGACTGTGGCACGGGCGTCAGGGTATCCCGGACGTTGATCTGCCAAGTGAACTCTGGGTTAAGTAGACTCCGATAAGCAGCATTATGTCAGACGGATATTTCTTCACCAGCAGGAAGCACACCATGTGCGAGAACTGCACATAGTGTGAAATCGGGCAAGCGGTCTACGCTCCCCCTCTCACCGCTCTGACCAGGCCCCGCGAATGAAACGATTCTCTCTCGTGGTCGATCGGGGTGACGTCAGCATCGCTAGCGGCACGCTCGGAGAATTTCCTGTGTAGCTGAACCGGCCGTCGATCGTCCCTTCACCGTCTTGCCAAGACTCGGAGAGGACCATAAGCTCACCGTCGGTGCGCGAAGGTCGTGACTTCGTGTTACGACGAGAAGTACTTTCCCCACGTCTTATGGAAGGCGGCCGGGTCGAGTACCCAGCAGCCACTGAGCGCCCCGGGACGACGGCCAGCCGTGCCGCCCGGGGCGCTATCGATGGCCAGAGTCCGCTATCCGAGGTAGACGGCCCCCCCGACGAGCGTCTCTGCGGAGGCAATCAGGGTGTAGATGGCCTTCGAGCTATTAAGCCCCGTGTGGGTCCCGACGGCGGAGTTGTTCCAGAACCACGGTCCTCCGCTGTCACCGGTCACGGTCGAACCGGTGTTCGTCTTGTTTTGTTTGCACACGGCTCCGTAGTACTGATTCACCGCGGTAACTGTCGTGCACCAAAAGGCGCTGTGTTGGATTCCGTAGACGCAGACGGAGCCGCCAACGGGGATCGTCGTCTTACTCGTGATCGTTCGATACAGAGTGCCGCTGTTTGCGATGTGGATCGAGTTGAGGCGGACGGTGTCGGGGCTCGAGTAGTAGCGTGCGTCTCCACCAGAGCCGGTTGCGCCGGTGACGTTGGTCGTCAGGGACGCGCTGCCGTCGAGCGTGGTGTTCGCGACGTTGCAGTGACCGGCCGTGATCACGCCCCACGTCGCTCCGCGTCTTGCGGTGAATCCTGACGTGCAAATTCCGCCGGTCCAGGTCATCCCCTGACCTCCGCGGATGCTCTGAAACTCGACCCCGGTGTCGGCGCTGGTGGTGATCTTCAAGCTCACGCCGGGGAGAAGGTAGGGCTGGAGCGCGGCGATCAGCAACTCAGCCTGCTCAGGGGAGAGTTGGCGCTCGAACGAAACCGTGAGCGAGTCGAGTTCGGTATTGAAGCCCATGTCGACGTTCTCGTCGCCGAGGGACATCACGAAGTCGTGTGCCTTCGCCAAGGATTGGTCAGCATCCCGGGCCGACTGCACCGCGTCGGTCCGGATCGAGATCCGAAACGGGAGCTGTGCGATAGCTTTGCTTACCTCGGCCGGCGGGGCGTCCGTGAACGAGATCCACCCGTGGACGCTGCCGGTGGGCAGCCACTCGGCCGCGACAAACGTCTCTGGCGCGACTTCCTGGGCCAGGGTGAGGACGCTGAGGAAGGCCGACTGGCCGCCGTACTGAGCCACGCCTTCTTCATACGAGATCCCGAGGTTTTCCGCGAGGGACGCGATGTCGGCTGGCTCGTAGCCGAGTGCCGTCGCGTCATCCACTGCGGTCGCGGCTGTGGAAATGCCCGGGGTCGCTGCGAAGGTGTAGGCGAAGAATGCGCCTACAACCGCGGCCGCCATGAGCGCTCGTCGTTGCTTCCTCATTGAAACCTCTACCCTGAACCCGGCATCCACGGGGACATGCCATCTCCTCCGAACTAATTGAGGATTGCTCTGATGAGAGCCAGCTTGCAAAGACTCTACGTGCAGGTGGGTCTGCTGCACGGATAGGTGACGGTTTATAGTCACGCAGCCAGGGCTGCTGGCGTGTTCATGATGGCCTCGAACTCGATCGGGGTCAAGCGGCCGAGAGAGGCCTGCCGGCGTCGCCGATGGTAGGTCCGCTCGATCCAGGTCACGATCGCGATGCGGAGTTGCTCGCGGGTGGTCCAAGTGCGGCGGTTCAGGACGTTCTTCTGCAGCAGGCTGAAGAAGCTTTCCATGGCTGCGTTGTCGCCCGCGGCGCCGACTCGGCCCATCGATCCGACCATGCGGTGACGCTGATCGCGCGCAGGAATTTCCGGCTTCGAAATTGGCTGCCTCTGTCGCTGTGAACCACGCAGCCGGCGACATCGCCGCGCATCTGAACGGCGTTCTCGAGCGCTCGGACGGCCAGGCTCGACTTCATCCGCGAGTCGATCGAGTAGCCGACGATCTTGTTCCCGAACACGTCCTTGACGGCGCAGAGGTGGAGCTTGCCCTCCGCGGTGCGGTGTTCGGTGATGTCGGTCAGCCAGAGCCGGTTCGGGCCGTCGGCGATGAACTCATGCCGGATGCGTCCCTTCGCGTCGACGACAGCGCAGAGGTCGTCATGGACTGGCGGGCCGGGCTTCTTACCGTTCCTTGCCCCGCTTCTTCCCGAACGCGCTCCACCAGCCGTTGTCGCGGCAGATCCGCCACGCCGTCCGATCAGCCATCGACTCGCCAGCGTCGCCAGCCTCATCGGCGAGAAGCCGATGCCCGAACTCGGGGTCGTCCTTGTGGGCGTCGAACAACGCGTTCGCCCGATACGCCCCCACCAGCTCAGCGTTCGTGACCGGCTGTCTCAACCACCGGTAGTAGGGCTGACGGAAGAGCTTGAGAACCCGACACGTCACCGTCACGGGGATCCCGTCAGCGGCGAGCTCTGTCACGAGCGGGTAGAACCTTTTCCCGGCAGATGCGCCTGCCCCAGATACACCGCCGCTCGGCGCAGCACCTCGACTTCCTGCTCAAGCAGGCGGTTACGTTGACGCAGCTCCCGCAACTCCGCGTCGCGATCACCAGGCGACAACGACCCCGACTCGACGGCTTGCTGGGCGGCGCGGGAACGGGAGAGCCACTTCGTAAGCGTCATCGGGTGAACCCCGAAATCACTCGCGATCTGCTCGACCGTCACCCCGGGTTCACGGTTCTCCGCAACCCGCACCACGTCATCACGGAACTCCTTCGGATACGGCTTAGGCACGATGGCATCCTTCCAGGCCCACCCTCACGGGCAAGCCAGATCAGATGTCACCTATCCGTGCAGCAGACCCTTGTGCCGTCCATTCCGGCGGTTCGTCTGCACCAGTCGCCTCTGCCTGCTGAGCGTCCTCCGGCGTCGCATGAACTGCCCGACCGCGTGATGTGACGGGGCGTAGACGGCGTAGAGCCGGAGCGGCTCTGTTCCGGTGTTGATCACGTCGTGCCACGTTCCCACCGGAACTTGGATGGACCAGCCCGCAGCGACCTTCTCCTCGTAGTCGAGCGCATCCTTCTCGGGACCCATGACGCAGCGCCCAGATCCCGCATCGATGCGAAGGAACTGATCCGTTTCCGGGTGCGCTTCTAGCCCGATGGACTTTCCAGGGGGAATGCTCATCAAGGTCACCTGGAGGTGCTCCCCCGTCCAGGCGACGACACGATAGTTGTCGTTCTGGACAGTGGCGGTTTCGATGTCGAATACGTTCGGACTGGGGCCGCGATCCTGAATGTTCATGCGCGCAGGGTAGATCCGCTACCTGCACCCAGAGTGAGAATCGTCCAGTTCACCGCCGCGCGGTAGTAGTCCGCCCCCTGGAGCCTTGAGGCCGCCTCCTCGTCGAGAACGACGTCAACGTGCTCGTGGAACTGAAGCACCGACCCCGGCCACTTTGCGCTGACCGCACCCTCGATCACTGCGGCGGCGGCCTCCGACTTGGACCGACCTGTCGCGATCACGAGGATCCGTCGGCTTTCTAGGATCGTAGCGAGACCCTGCGTGATCGCCGTACGTGGAACCTCTTCCATCCCGAAATAGCGAGCGTTGTCTCGCCGTGTCGACTCGGCGAGCACGACCTCGCGCGTGCGAGACGCTAGCGAAGAGAACGGTTCATTGAACCCGATGTGTCCGTTGGAGCCGAGGCCCAGTACCTGCAGGTCGACGCCGCCGGACTGCGCGATCAAGGCCTCGTAGCGTGCCGCCGCAGCCACGACGTCATTTGCCGTGCCGTCGGGAACTGCCACGGTCCCAGGCGCGAGGCCGAGCGGTTCCTCAACCTCACGGCTGATCACGCTGCGATACGACTGAGGATGTCCGGCGGGGAGCCCGACGTACTCGTCGAGCGCGAAACCCCTCGCCGTGCGCATCCTCTTTCGCTCCCCCGGATCGCTCGCCCACGCCCGGTAGAGCGGCAGTGGACTGGACCCGGTTGCAAACCCGATCACCGGCCGCGAGGTGCCGCGAAGCGCCGCATGGGCGCTCCGGGCCGCCAACGCGCCCACCTCTTCTGTGGTGCCGATGATGACGCGCATCTCAGGTTCCGAGGTAGTCGACGCGCGTGCGATACCGCTCGATGAGCGCGTCGTTCCAGCTCGACGCGTCGTCGAGGTTGGCGCTCGCGAATATCGGAGGCGCAACGCCCGCGCGGTGCATTCGCGTCGCGACCTCCACCGCCAACCCATGAAGCACGGCGGCGCCGATCACCGACGACGTGGGCCCGGCTGCGGGCTGCCCGCCGCCGATCTCGACACTCGCGTCGCCAGGTACTCCGCCCAGGTCCAGCACGAGGTCGGCCACCTCGAACAGCCGGGGCACTCCCCCGCGACCGCTCAC
>CAZCEE010000007.1:0-24680 GCA_964497165.1 uncultured Schumannella sp.
GTCGGGCCGCCTCCCGCGCCGACACCCGGGCGACGCGTTCCAGAAGCTGCGTCGCGGTGCGGCAGCCGTGCCGTCGCGCGAGTCCCTGCTCGCCGAGCTCCGGGCGGGACCGCCGCGCGAGGTCGGCAGCGCTCGCAACCCGCAGCGCGTCGATCAGCCGGCCTGCAAGCTCGACCAGAGCCGCCCGCTCGCAGGACTCTTCATCGGTGAGCCCGCGCGCATCCGGACGCACGGCGTCGCGCAACAGCGCGATCACCGCATCCAGCTCTGGGGCTTCCGTCATGAGAGCACTCTGACACCAGCCACCGACATTGCTTTTCCCTGATCAGAGCGGCACTTACCTGTGGAAAACGCATCGCCGCGACCCCTGTGGAGGACCCGTCGCCCCCGCCGCCTACTCGCCCGCGGCATCCTCGGAGCGACGTGACCCACGCTGCTCGTGCTCTACTTCTTCGACGCTGGGCGCCGTCCCGCCCCGGCGTACCGGCTGCCACCATTGGCCGGTGCCGTCGACCGGGTAGATGTCCTGCAGTTCGTCGGCGAGCTGCTGAAGCGTCAGGCGGAGGGCATCCGACGCGTCATGGATGTCGGCATCGGGGGCGATGTGCTCCGGCGCGCCGATCTTCACATACACGGGCACCCCGAGGCGGTCGCGGGCCTTGCCCTTCGCGCCTTTGGTCAGGATGCGCTGCGCTCCCCAGACGGCGACCGGGATCAGCGGCACGCCGGCAGCCTGGGCGAGCCGCACCGCTCCGGCCTTGAGCCGCTGCACCTCAAAACTGCGGCTCACCGTGCCTTCGGGGAAGACGCCAACGAGCTCACCGTTCTTCAGCGCCGCAACCGCCTCGTCGTAGGCCCCGGCACCCGCCGCGCGGTCGACGGGAATGTGCTTCATGTTGCGCATCAGAGCGCCGAGCGGCCAGCCCTTGAACGCTCCCTTCTTCGCCATGAAGCGGATGCGGCGGCGATTGGCGAGCCACGTCACCCATTCGACGATGGCGAACTCGAGGTACCCGAAGTGCGTGACCGCGATCACGGCTCCCCCGTCGAGCGGCAGGTTCTCGCGGCCGGCGACCCGCAATTTGACCCGCAACGTGCCGAACAGCAGGCGGCCGATGCCGATCGCCCCGGTGTAGACGGGCTCGTTGCGATAGCGACGCATGATTCGAGGGTAGGCCGTCGGGCCTGGACACGCGGTGGCGCTACCCCTCGAACTGGCTCGTTCCGGTGCCGAGTTCGACGATGCGCGCGTAGTTCTCGGGGGTGGTGGTGTTCTCTGCGAGCACGTTCGGCTTGCCGAGCCCGTGGTAGTCGCTCGACCCGGTGACGATCAGCCCGTACCGCTGCGCGACGTCTGACCAGCGCTCGCGTGACGCGGGCGAGTTGTCACGGTGGCCGATCTCGACTCCGGCGAGGCCGGCATCCACCATCGTCTTGATGCGCTTCTCGCTGAACACCCGATCCGGTCCGCGCCCGCCGGGATGTGCGAGCACCGGCACCCCGCCGGCGGCGACGATCAGCTCGACACCCGTCAGTGGCTTCGGTGCCAGGTGCGGCCGGTAGTAGCCACCGCGCCAGTGCAGGATGCTCTGGAACGCGGCACTGCGATCGGCGACGTGACCGCGATGCACGAGCGCGTCGGCGATGTGCGGACGGCCGATCGTCGAGCCGGGCTGGGCTTGAGCGAGCACGTCGTCCCACTCGAGCGCGTAGTCGACGGCGATGCGTTGCACCATCGCCTCGGCGCGGTGCAGCCGCTCGGCGCGGATGCTTTCGGTCTCGGCGAGCAGGCCAGGATGCGCGGGGTCGATCAGGTAGGCGAGCAGGTGAACGCTCGCCCCATCGAGCTGGGTGGAGAGTTCCATGCCCGGCAGGACCGTCAGGCCGGTACCCCTCGCCGCCTCGAACGCTGGCACCCAACCGGCCGTCGAGTCGTGATCGGTGATCGCGAGCACCCCGAGGCCAGCAGCCACACCGGCCGCGACGAGCTCAGCCGGCGACTCGGTGCCGTCGGAGACGCTGCTGTGCGCGTGGAGGTCGATCGGCGCGTGCGGGTCGTGAAGGGCGGGGCACACCCCGCCATCGTAGGCTCGACGGGTCATGTTCCGCCGTGTCCTCTCCGCTGCCGTCATCGTCCTGCTGGGCGCGGCGCTGCTCCTCGCCGCGTGGCCGCAACTCGTCGGCATCCAGCGCGAGGCCGGGGTGGTGCAGGCGACGACGATGCGCGGGATGCTGGCCGCTGTCGCCGTGCTCTGCGCCGTGCTCTTCACCCTCATCGCGCTGCTCTCGGCAAGCCTGCGCCGGTTCGCGGGTGCGGTCGCTCTGCTCCTGCTGCTTTTCGCCGGCATCCAGTTCGCGGTTCTCACGACGCGCGGCGCCGGGGATCTCGCGTTCCAGACGAAAGCGCCCGGCGATCTCACGGTGCTGACCTGGAACACCCTCGGCGGTGGGCCCGACGTGCAGACCACCGTTGACCTGATCGTCGCTGAGGATGCCGACATCGTCGTACTGCCCGAGACGAGCGAAGAGTACGCACGACTCGTGCAGAGCGAGGTCGGCGCCGCGGGCATCGGGATGCAGCTCATCCCGCTGGCGTACGACCAGGTCTCGGAGGCCCGCTCGACGATGGTGCTCATCTCCTACCGGCTCGGCGAGTACGCCCGCGACGACAGCCGCGGCGGCACCGACACCCTGCCGTCGGTGCTCGCGGTTCCGCTCGATGGCACCGGGCCGACGATCGTCGGCGCGCATCCGGTCGCTCCCGTTCCCGGTGAGATGGCTGCCTGGCGCCAGGGCCTCGACTGGCTGGCCGCACGCTGCGCCGGTGACAACGTGATCCTCGCCGGCGACCTCAACTCAACGCTCGACCACTACACGGGGCTCGACGCCGCGTCCGACGAAAGCGGAGGGCTCGGCGGATGCCGTGACGGCGCCCGGCTGACGGGCAACGCCGCGGTCGGCACCTGGCCGACCTCGGTGCCCACCCTGCTCGGCGCCCCGATCGATCACGTCATGGCGACCGACAACTGGGAGTTCGTGGGCTTTCGCGTGATCGCCACGCACGATGGATACCGCAGCGACCACCGCCCCGTCGTCGCCCAACTGCGTCCGGCGGGCTGATCCGGGAGCGCCTACGGCTCAGTACTCGCTGTAGGTCGACCGGGAGGCTGCGAAGCCGTGGAAGGTCGTCCCGTCTTCGCAGAACACTCCGTCCTCGGTCGCGACGCAGGTGACGTCGCCGAAGCTCAGGGACTCCCCATACTGCAGGGTGCGCACAGCGTAGCCGAGCTCGATGGCGAGTTCGGCACCCCCGCGACGGCGGATGCCGACGACCCCGGACCGGTCGAGGATCGTCAGGGCCGAGCAGGCCGGGGCGTCGCACGGCGGGTACTCCCAGGTGTGCTCGCCGATGTAGCAGGCGACCTCGGCGTACTCCCGCGCAGCGCCGTAGACGGCGCACGAGATGTTGCCCGACGGCGAGACGAACTCCGGGACCGGCTCCGAGGACCCGTCGTCGATCATGAAGAGCGCCGGGTCGACGGCGGTCGCGGCAGGCAGGCGTGACTGATCGACGGCCTCGGCCGTCGGGGTGCTCGCCCCCGCCTCCGCCGCAGCGGAGGACGGCTTCCCGGTCCCCCCTTCCGGCAAACCCTGACCGGGCAGCGGACCGCCAATCGTGCAGCCCGCCACCACAGCGAGGAGGAGCGCAGCGGCCGGAACGGCGATCACGCGGTTGCGGAGAGTCACGATCGAAATCGTAGAGGCGCCTGCATCCGCGCTCCGCACCACACTGGGGAGTTCTCTCGGCGGTGCGATGATGGAGAGCATGGCCGACAAGCCCGCCCCTGCCGCCCCGCGCGTCACCGCCAACCGGTCCGCGCTGCCGACGACGCCCGAGTTCCGCAGCTACATCTCGTCGGACTGGGCCGAGCATCCCGACCTGACGCCGTCACCGCGCGTCGCCGCCCCGTACGCGGCCGCCCGGCGGCTGCGCATCTCGGCGCAGTATCCCGGCATGCGGCTCATCGTGCCGGCCGGACCGGCCCGGGTGCGCTCCAACGACACCGATCACCCGTACCGCGCGCACTCGGCCTTCGCCTACCTGACCGGTTGGGGGGCTGACGCGGTGCCCGACTCGGTGCTGGTGTTCGAGCCGACCGACGACGGCCACGAAGCGACGCTCTACTTTCTCGCCGCGGCCGGGCGCGACACGACCGAGTTCTACGCCAACCCCGCGATCGGCGAATTCTGGACCGGACCCCGCCCGTCGCTCGAGCACGTCGCCGCCGACCTCGCGCTCGCGACCCGCGACCTCACCGAGCTCGAAGCGGTGCTGGATGCCGTGGATGCCTCCACCCTCGTCGTGCGCGACGCCGACGCCGGGCTCACCGACCAGCTCGACGGCCGTCGGCTGCTCGCCGCGGTCGACGCCGACTCGGTCGAAGACGAGGCCGACACCGCGTTCGCCGGCGACCTGAGCGAGCTGCGGTTCGTGAAAGACGAGTGGGAGCTCGACGAGATGCGCGCGGCGATCGCGGCAACCAAGCGCGGCTTCGACGAGATCATCGCCGACCTGCCGGTCGCGATCGCGACGGAGCGCGGCGAGCGCGTCGTCGAGGGCACGTTCAACCGGCGGGCACGCATCGACGGCAACACGGTCGGCTACGACACGATCGCCGCGAGCGGCCCGCACGCCTGCTACCTGCACTGGACCCGCAACGACGGCCCCGTCGTTCCCGGCGACCTGCTGCTCGTCGACGCGGGCGTCGAACTCGACAGCCTGTACACCGCCGACATCACCCGCACCCTTCCGGTGAACGGGACGTTCAGCGACATCCAACGCCGCGTGTATGACGCCGTGCTCGAAGCGGCGGATGCTGCGCGGGCGATCGTGAAGCCGGGCATCCGGTTCCGCGAGGTGCACGCCGAGGCGATGCGGGTCGTCGCGTCGAAGACCGCCGAATGGGGGCTGCTGCCCGGCACCGCCGAAGAGTCGCTCGAGACTGGCCAGTGGCACCGCCGCTACATGATCCACGGCACCTCGCATCACCTCGGCCTCGACGTTCACGACTGCGCGAAAGCCCGCCGCGAGCTCTATCTCGACGGCGTGCTCGAGCCGGGCATGGTGTTCACGATCGAGCCGGGACTGTACTTCCAGGCCGACGACCTCACCGTGCCGGAGGAGTTCCGCGGCATCGGCGTTCGGATCGAAGACAACATCGTCGTCACCGAGAGCGGGTGCGAGCTGCTCTCCGGCGACATCCCGCGCACCGCCGACGACGTCGAGGCCTGGATGGCTTCGCTCGCCCGCTGAGGGCTACTCGGAGGGCGCGGGGCGGGCGAGCACGTCCTGCGCCTTCGTGAGGTGTTCGCCCGCGACGAGCACCTGGTAGTTCGACGCGAGCACCTGGGTCTGCGAATCGAAGTCGCGGCTGCGCCGGGCGATGCCGTACGAGATGAGGCGGAAGAACATCCCCGCCACGGCGCCGATCAGCAGCGCCGCCAGGAAGAGGCCCCAGTTGATCGTCGGTGAGAAGAACGACAGCAGCAGGCCGACGAAGAGGCCGAACCAGGCGCCGCTCAGGGCACCCTCGAGCGCGGCACGGTTCCACGAGAGCTTTCGGGTGACTCGCTCGACGGTCTTGAGGTCGTTGCCGATGATCGACAGGTCGGCGATCGTGAAGTCGCCCTTCGCGAGACGGTCGACAACCGACTGTGCCTCGGCATAGGTCTCGTAAGTGCCGAGCACGTCGCCCTTGGGGACGCGCTGCTGGAAAGCGCCGCCGCTGCGGCCGAATGCTCCTGGGTTGCTCACGCGGAAAGTATCTCAGTTCGGGCTGAGGTTCGCCTTCTCGCGACTGGAAACCGCCGCCCGAGACGGGCGTCGGCGCTGGCGTCGCGGCGACGACGCGAAAGCGTCGTCGCTTCATGCTCCAGCGCGCGGGGCTAATCTTTCAGCGTGAGCGCGACGCGGGTCTTCGTCGCCCGGTTGGCCGGGTGCTCCGTCTTCGACCCCGCGGGCGACAAGGTCGGCAAGGCCCGGGATGTCGTGGTCGTCTACCGCAAGACGCAGTCGCCGCGCGTCGTGGGCATCATCGTCGAGATCCCCGGAAAGCGCCGCGTCTTCCTCAACATCGGGCGGGTGACGAGCATCGGGTCGGGCCAGATCATCACCACCGGTCTCATCAACCTGCGGCGCTTCGAGCAGCGCGGCGGTGAGGTGCGGGTGATCGCCGAACTGCTCGGTCGCAAGCTCGCGATGCGTGACGGCTCCGGCGACGCAACGATCGAGGATGTTGCGATCGAGGAGGCTGCCCCCGGCGAGTGGGAGGTCGGCGACCTCTTCCTGCGTCGGCCGCGCACGGCATCCCCGTTCTCAAAGGGTGCGACGACCTTCGCCACCTGGGATCAGGTGCGCGAGAACACCGCCCCCGGTGAGTCGCAGTCAGCCGAACAGCTCGTCGCGACCTACTCCGATCTGTTGCCCGCCGACCTCGCGAGCACGCTGCTCGATCTGCCCGAGGGGCGTCGGCTCGAAGTCGCCGAGGAACTGTCCGACGACCGTCTCGCTGACGCGCTCGAAGAGATGCCGGAGCAGAACCAGGTCGACCTGATCAGCCAGCTCGACGACGAACGCGCCGCCGACGTGCTCGACCAGATGGAGCCCGACGACGCGGCCGACCTCATCGCCCAGCTCTCGACGGAACGTGGTGAGGCGCTGCTCGAACTGATGGAGCCCGAGGAGGCCGACGACGTGCGCTTCCTGCTCGCGTACGGTCCCGACACCGCGGGCGGCCTGATGACGACCGAGCCGATCATCGTGTCGGCCGACGCGACCGTGGCGGAGGGGCTCGCCCTCATCCGTCGCCACGAACTCGCCCCCGCCCTCGGCGCCGCCGTCTGCGTGACCCTGCCGCCGTATGAGCCGCCGACGGGGCGCTTCCTCGGCATGGTGCATTTTCAGCGGATGCTGCGCTACCCGCCGCACGAACGGCTCGGCACACTACTCGACACGAGCCTCGAGCCCGTGAAGCCCCACACGAGTGCCGCTGAGGTGTCGCGTCGCCTCGCGTCGTACGACCTGGTGCAGTTGCCCGTCGTCGACGAGCAGCACCGACTCGTCGGGGTGGTGACCATCGACGACGTCCTCGACTACCTGCTTCCGGACGACTGGCGAAGTACCAGCGAGGATTCCGAACCCGCCCTGTCTGGGCAGAGCAGTACGGGAACCGCATCCATCCCTATCCCGACCCGCAGCATGACCGGAAGGAGGACGCCGCATGGCCCGCACACCTCGTCAAGTACGTAACGACCACCGGCTCGACCTCCCGAAGGGCGCCCGCGGCACCTTCTCGTCGCCGTTCGGCACCTTCCGCCCGTCGGGCCGCGACCGCATGGGCCGCTTCTCGGAGTCGTTCGCCCGCGCGATGGGCACGTCCTGGTTCCTCATCGGCATGTCGGTTTTCGTCGCCGCCTGGCTCGCGTTCAACACCCTCGCGCCCGAAGGGCTGCAGTTCGACCCGCGGTTGACGAACTTCACCCTGCTGACCCTCATCCTCTCGATGCAGGCCTCCTACGCGGCGCCGCTCATCCTGCTTGCGCAGAACCGACAGGATGACCGCGACCGCGTGCAGATCGAGCAGGATCGGCAGCGCGCGGAACGCAACCTCGCCGACACCGAATACCTGGCGCGCGAGGTGGTCGCCCTGCGGCTCGCGATGAAGGATGTCGCGACGAAAGACTTCATCCGGTCGGAGCTGCGCGCCCTGCTGGAGGAGCTCGACGCCGACAAGGACGAGGCCCCGAAGAAGACAGCACCGCAGAAATGAGTGCCGACGCGGTTCGCTCGGCTCTCAGCAAGGTGCTCGACCCCGAGATCCGTCGGCCGATCACCGAACTCGACATGGTGCGCGCCGTCGCCGTCTCGGGTGACGTCGCGACCGTCGAACTGGTGCTGACGATCGTCGGCTGCCCCGCCGCCGACACCATCGAACGGGATGTGCGCGCCGCCGTACTCGGCGTGCCGGGCATCGCGACCCTCGAGTTGACCGTCGGGGTGATGACCGTGCCCGAGCGGGAGGCGCTCGTCGCCCGCCTGCGGGGTACCCGCACGACGCAGTTCGGACCCGACACCCTCACCAAGATCTACGCGATCACCAGCGGCAAAGGCGGCGTCGGCAAGTCGACGCTCACCGCCAACCTTGCCGTCGCCCTCGCCGCCCGCGGGCTGAAGGTCGGCCTTGTCGATGCGGATGTCTTCGGCTTCTCGATTCCCGGCATCCTCGGTCTCGGTGCCGATGCCCGCCCGACGAGAGTCGGCGACCTGATGATGCCGCCCTCGGCGCACGGGGTCGCGGTGATCTCGATCGGCATGTTCGTGGATGCCTCCACCGCCGTCTCGTGGCGCGGGCCGCTGCTGCACCGCACCATCCAGCAGTTCCTCACCGACGTCTGGTTCGGCGACCTCGACGTGCTGCTGCTCGACCTCCCGCCCGGAACCGGCGACGTCGCCATCTCGATCGGCCAGCTCCTCCCCCACGCCGAAGTGCTCGTCGTCACCACCCCGCAACCCGCCGCCGCCGACGTCGCCGAGCGCAGCGGCCTCGTCGCGCGGCAGACCGGTCAGACGGTGATCGGCGTCGTCGAAAACATGACGGGTGAGCTGTTCGGCTCAGGCGGCGGCGATGCGCTCGCCGCGCGGCTCGACGTGCCGGTACTCGCGCGGATCCCGCTCTCCGTTCCGCTCCGCGAAGGCGGGGATGCCGGCGCCCCCGTCGTACTCGCCACGCCGAGCGACCCGGCGGCGGCCGCCATCCTGACTCTCGCCGACACCCTCGCTGCCCGCGGCCGCGACCTCACGTCCCGGAAGCTGCCGCTCGCCCCGCGCTGAGTTATCCCATATGGGATAACTCACGTGCATCGTCATCCCATACGGGATCATCTCGGGCGCGCCGTCATCCCATTCGGGATATCTCACCCGCGTCGTCATCCCATATGGGATATCTCACGCGGGAGGCGGCGCGGCGGCCGCAGGCGTCTCGAGGTCGACGTCCTTCTTGCGCAGCGGGTAGCGGAAGAGCGAGATGAACGACACGGCCATGAGGGTCGCGGGGACGACGCTGAACGACATCACGATTCCGAAGATCGCGGAGTTCGGCTGCGCCTCGACGGCGGTGGCGGCGGTCGACTCGAGGTATCCCGAGATGGCGAGGATGACGGCGAGGATCGTCGTGCCGAACGCGAGGCCCATGGTTTCGCCTGCCGTCCAGATGCCGGCGAACGAGCCTCCGCGGCCGGGGCCGTTGGTGCGGGCGTCGTGGGCGATCACATCGGGCAGCATCGACAGCGGCAGCGCCTGGATGCCGGCGTACGCGATGCCGACCAAGCCGATGGGCACGACGATCCAGTAGCCCGGAACCAGCAGCAGCCCGGTCAGCGAGAGTGCGGCGAGGAAGAAGATGGATGTCGCGATGACGTAGGAGCGCTCCTTGCCGATGCGGCGGGCGACGACCGCCCAGAGCGGTGCGGCGACGATCGCCGGGAGGATGAGCGCGATGAACAGGTCGGTGACGGCGTTCTCGTCGCCAAGGACCCAGGTGGCGACGTACTGCGTGCCGGCGAGCATCCCGCCGGCGGCGAGCGCCTGCGTGAAGAACGTCGCGAGCAGCGTGCGGAACGGCTTCGACGACCGCAGCATCGCGAGACCCCGGCGAGCCTGAACGGCGATCGAGTCGCGCGGCGGGGCGATCTCGGTGAAGACTCGGGATGCCGGCTTCGGCGGGGCGACGAGCTTGCCGCGGGCGGCCTTCTCGACCGACGAGGTCACGAGGATCGCGACGATGAAGATGACGGCGGCGCCGATCGCCATGAACAGGTAACCGCCGAAGTCGGTGCCGAACAGCTCGACGCCCACCTCGCGCAGAGCCGGACCTCCGCCGCCGTACAGCAGGATCGCCGCCGTCAGCACCACGACCCGGGCCGAAAGCAGGCGCGTGCGAGCGTCGTAGCCCGACACCAGCTCGGCGGGCAACACGTTGTACGGCACCTGGAAGAACGAGAAGCCCGTCGCGGCGAGCAGGAAGGCGACGAACACCCACCCCGCCGCGGGCAGCGGTTCGGTACCGGTCGGCACGGCGAACGTGACCACGAAGAACACCGGCAATACGACCGCACCGAGAAGCATCAGCCGACGCCGCGAACCCCGGGCCGCAAACTCGCGGTCGCTGTACGCCCCCACGATCGGGTCGATGATGATGTCCCAGATCTTCGCGAAGGTCACCACCGCACCGGCGAGCAGCGCGGGAACCGCGAGGGAATCCGTCAGGTAGTAGACGAGCACCAGACCGGGCAGGGCCGCGAAACCGCTCGTGACGAACTCACCCGTCGCGTACCGTGCCATCACACCCGCACGCAGCTCGCGCGCGCGCGGCGGTCTGGACGCGACTTGGCTCACCGGCTGATGGTATCGGGCAAAGGCGCGCGGGGCGGCGCCATCCCGGGGATCAGTGACAGCGCGCCGTCGTGCACGTCGGCATCGCCGCGGCGCAGCGGGTACCGCGCGAGAGGGATCAGCGCGAGCAGGGTGATCACGGCCGGGATGAGACTGGAACCCACCACGATCCCGAACAGCGCGAGCGGAGTCTGGACGGTCTGCTCGCCAGCC
Organism: uncultured Schumannella sp.; assembly: GCA_964497165.1. Lineage (GTDB taxonomy): Bacteria > Actinomycetota > Actinomycetes > Actinomycetales > Microbacteriaceae > Pseudolysinimonas_A. The sequence goes on from CAZCEE010000007.1 coordinate 10,664, forward strand.
ACCGACTCGGTGTAGCCGGTGACGGCCAGGATCACCGTCACGAGAGTCGCGCCAAGGGTGAGTCCGAGGCCTTCAGCGGCCGCCCAGATGCCGCCGAACGCTCCTCCCCGTCCGGCGCCGTTGCGACGCGCATCGTGGGAGATCACGTCGGGGAGCATCGACAGCGGCATCGCGCGAAGCCCGGCGAACGCGACGCCGCTGACCGCGATGGGCACGAGAATCCACGGTCCGGGCCGCCAGACCGCCGACAGCACAGAGAGCGCGCAGACGGCGAAAAGCACAATCGCGATGACGAAGGTGCGCTCCTTGCCGATCCTGCGGGCGATGGCGCCCCAGACCGGCGCGACAAAGAGGGCGGGGGCGATGAAGGAGATCGCGATGAACGTCACCAGGTCCCGGCCGCCGAGGATCCAGGTGGCGAGGTACTGCGCGGCGGCGAGCGTCATCCCGGTCGAGATGGTGATGAAGACGAAGGCGGGCAGCAGCGAGCGGAACGGCTGGCTGGTGCGCAGCGTGCCCCAGGACCGCCGGAGCTTGACGCCCACCGAGTCGCGGGGCTTCGCGAGCTGCGCGTAGGCCGACGTCACAGGCGGCGCGGGCGTGGTCGCACCCCGCGCAGTTCGCTCGATTCCCGAGACGACCGCCATCCCGATCGCGAAGACGAGTCCCGCTCCGACGGCCAGCAGGATGTAGCCGAGCGCGACGTCGTCGCCGGCCAGGCCACGCAGGGCGGGGCCGCCCGCGTTGAGCAGGAGGATGGCGAAGGCGGATGCGACGACCCGGATCGAGATCAGGCGCGTGCGGTCGTCATAGCCCGCCACGAGTTCCGCCGGCAGCACCGTGTAGGGCACCTGGAACAAGCTGAACGCCGTCGACGCCAGCAGGAAGGCAGTCAGCACCCAGGCGCGGACGCCAGCGGCGGAAGCCCGCCGGGCACGGCGAAGGTGGCGACGAAGAACACCGGAAGCGCGATCGTGGCCGCGCGCATGAACCCTCGTCGCGACCCGGTGGCCGCGAGCGCCCGGTCGCTCAGGCCGCCGATCAACGGGTCGACGAGCACATCCCAGAGCTTGGCGATGGTGAGGGTGAGCCCGGCGAGCGCCACCGGGATGCCGAGTGAGTCCGTCATGTAGAACACGAGCACCAAGCCCGTGACGGCGATGAACCCGCTCACCGCCAATTCGCCGGTGGCGTATCGCAGCACGAGGCCGGTGCGAAGTCGGTCCCGCGTTCTAGGCATGGCTATGAGGGTAGTGGTCTCAAACGCTCGACGGCCTGCCCCCGTGCGCGGGTCACGCTGCGGATTCAGGCCGGTTCGACGAGCCGCGCGAGGAGTTCGGTGAGGAGGCGTTCGGCGAGGGCGGGTGGGGTGGCTTCGATGATCGCGAGCAACGGGGCGAGGGTGTCGGGGAGGGCGCCACCCGCGCCGATTCCGAAGGCCGCCAGGATCGCCGCAGCCGTGTCGGAATCGAGCGAAGCGGTGAGAGGCGGGAGCTGGCTGAGCGCGGCGGTCGGGTCGATGTGAGGGATGCCGCGCACGGCATCCGCTGCTCGCGTCAGCACCCCGAGGAGGTCGGGCAGCACGCTCTCGGTGACAGGGGTGATCGTGAGATGCGTCGTCGACGGGATGCCGGAGGATGCGGGCTGCAGTTGCAGCACGAAGCCGAGGGTGCGGGCGGAATCGGCCCAGTGGTGCGGATCGACCTGCCTCTCGGGCGACACGGAAGGGTCGGCGGCGACGGCAAGCAGCGGGCCGACGGGGGTGCCGACCACGCGGAGGCCGTCGATCGCGGTGACGGCCTCGATGATCGCCTCGGTCGAGCGTCGAGTGGAGTCGGCGAGCGACTGGAAGCCGTCGACGCCGAGGGCGTAGGTGATCGCCCACGCGGCGGCGAGGGGCCCGGCCGACTTCGAGCCGAGGATCGTCGGATTGACGACCGGGTAGCCCGGCCAGCGGGTCGTCGCGAAGTACTGCATCCGCTGGCGGTCGCGGCCGCGCTGCAGCAGCACCGAGACACCCTTCGGCGCGTAGCCGTACTTGTGCAGGTCGGCGCTCACGCTCGTGACCCCGGGTACCGCGAAGTCCCAGGCGGGAAGGCCCGGCCAGAACGGCAGCACGAGTCCGCCGATGCACGCGTCGACGTGCAGCGCGATGCTGCGAGCCGACACCAGCGCCGCGACCTCTGCAACGGGGTCGAGGGTCGCCGTCGGATACGAGGGGGCCGAGACGACGACGAGGGCGACATCATCCCCAAGCCGTTCCTCGATCGCGGACACTGTGACCACGCCTTCGGCAGACACCGGGACGAGGTCGAGCGCGAGGCCGAAGTAGTGCGCCGCCTTCTGGAATGCGGCGTGCGCGGTCACCGGGATGACGAGCCTCGGCTGCCCCGTGCCGCCGGCGGCGACCCAGACATCCCGCGCCGTCTTCACCGCGAGCAGGCAACTCTCGGTGCCGCCCGTCGTAACCGTGCCGACCACCTCGGAGTCACCGTGCAGCAGCCCGCGAACGAACCCGAGCAGGTCGCGCTCGAGCGCAGCGACCGAACCGAAAGTCGTCGGGTCGAGGCCGTTGACCGGCTGCATGAGCCGAGCGGCGTCGGCGGCGAGCTCATCGAGTTCGGCGAGCCCGGGGTCGTAGACGTAGGAGAGCACATGCCCGCCGTGGGTGGGCGCATCCCCCGCCCGCAGTTCGCGCAGCCTGTCGAGGATCGCCGCGGGGTCTTCGGCGAACGTCATGCGACGGGCGCCCCGGCAGGCGGAGGCGGTGCGTCGGCGTGCCGCACGATCCGGTCGATGTCGGCCTTACGCAGTGGGTACCGCGCGAGCGAGATGAGGCTGGCGAACATCAGCACTGCCGGGATGACGCTGAACCCCAGGATGATGCCGACGATCGCGCTCTCGGGCTGGGTCACTGTCTGCTCAGCGACGGTCGGGATGAACCCGGTCACGGTGAGCACGATCGACAGGATCGTGCCGCCGAACGCGAGACCCGCGGTCTCGCCCGCCGTCCACACACCGCTGAACGTGCCGGCCCGGCCGGGCCCGTGGGTCTCGGCGTCGTGCGCGACGGTGTCGGGCAGCATCGCGAGCGGCAGCGCTTGCAACGCCGCATACGCGGCACCGGCGAGCGCGACGGGCGCGTAGATCCACGGCCCCGGGAACCAGATGAGCAACACCAGTGAGAGCGCGGCGAGCCCGAACAGCACCGTCGCGATGCGGAAGGCACGCTCTTTGCCGATGCGCCGAGACACGAGGGCCCAGAGCGGGGTGACGAGGATGGCCGGCGCGATGAGCGACAGGAACAGCAGGATGACGCCGGTCCCGAGAATCTCGGCCGCCACGTATGCGGCGCCGGCGAGCATCAGGCCGATCGCGAGCGCCTGCATGATGAAGGTGAACAGCAGCGCACGGTACGGCTGGCTGTCGCGCACCGCCGACCAGCCGCGGCGGAAGTGCATGAACAACCCCGTCTTCGGCGCCGCCAGCCCCTCAACCGGCTCCGTGCCGGGAGCGCGTGGGGTGCGGTCGACGTGAGCGCTGCGCTCGACGGTCGAGGCGATGAGGAACGCCACCAGGAAGATCACCCCGGCGACGGCCGCCATGACGAGGTATCCGAGATACTCGGTGCCTCCGTTGTTCGCGACGAGCAACACGATCTCGGGGGCTCCGCCACCGAAGGCGAGAATCGCGAGGGTCAGCACGATGACGCGCGCCGAGAGCAAGCGGGTGCGGGCGTCGTAGCTGTTGACCAGTTCCGCCGGAAGCGCGATGTACGGCACCTGGAAGAGGCTGAACGCCGTCGCGGCAAGCAGGAACGCGACGAGCACCCAAGCGGCCGACGCGAGCGGCGGCAAGCCGGGCGGCACCGCGAACGTGAGCACGAAGAACACCGGCAGCAGGATGGCGCCGATCACCATAAACCGGCGGCGACCGCCCGTGCGGGCGAAGCTGCGATCGCTGCGCGCGCCGATCCAGGGGTCGATGATGACGTCCCAGATCTTCGACACGGTGAAGGCCGCGCCAGCGAAGGCGGGGCTCACCCCGAGCGTGTTGGTCATATAGATCAGCAGCACCAGACCGGGCAGAGTTCCGAATCCCCCTGTACCGACCGAGCCGACCGCGTAGCGGACGACGGTGCCGCGGCGCAACGCGCGTGCGGGCGTGGTCATGCAGTGATCGTAAGCGGAAAGTAGGCTTCACTCATGTCGGGATCGCCGGTAGATCGGGCCGCTGCAGAGCAGCTCACCCGCGACCTCACCGCGACGGCCAAGAAGGTGGTCGCCGTCATCGCACCGTTCACCGGCGAAACGCTCCACGAGTTGCCGCAGAGCACTCTCGCCGACGTTGAGGTCGCCGCCGAAGCAGCTCGCGAGGCGCAGCGGGCGTGGTGGGCCGCGGGATTCGCGCACCGCCGCAAGGTGTTGCTGCGCGCCCACGATCTTTTGCTGGAGCGTCGCGAAGAGCTGCTCGACGCTGTGCAGACCGAGACGGGCAAGACCCGCGGTCAGGCGTTCGAGGAGGTCTTTCAGGCGGTCGGCGCCACGCGGTATGCAGCCCTCTCGGCGCGCAAGGTGCTGTCGCCCGAGCGGCGGCGGGCCGGCATCCCGATCGTCATCCGCACCCTCGTGCGTTACGAACCGAAGGGGCTCGTCGGCGTCATCACCCCGTGGAACTACCCGCTCGCCCTCGCCGTGATGGATGTCGCGCCGGCGCTCGCCTCCGGCAACGGCGTCGTGCAGAAGGCCGACGACCAGGGCGCGCTGACGATCCTCACCGCCCGCCGGGCGTTCGTGGATGCCGGCGTTCCCGCCGCGCTGTGGGGCGTCGTGTGCGGGCCGGGTGCCGAGATCGGCAACGCCGTCGTCGACGCCGCCGACTATGTCTGCTTCACCGGCTCGACGACGACCGGCAAAATCGTCGCCGAACGGGCATCCCGTCGCCTGATCGGCGTCTCGCTCGAACTCGGCGGCAAGAACCCGATGATCGTGCTCGACGACGTGAACCCCGCCAAAGCCGCCGAAGACGCCGCGTACGGGTGCTTCTCGGCAGCCGGGCAACTGTGCGTCTCGATGGAGCGGGTCTACGTCGAGAAGGGCGTCGCCGACGCGTTCACGGCGGCCTTCGCCGAGCGCACCCGGTCGCTCAAGCTGGGCACCGCGTTCGACTACTCGACGGATGCCGGATCGCTCGCGACGAAGGCACAACTCGAACGCGTCACCGCGCACATCAACGACGCCGTGAAGAAGGGCGCGACCGTGCTCGCCGGCGGCAAACGGCGCCCCGAGATCGGCCCATACTTCGTCGAGCCCACCCTGCTGACGAACGTGACGAGCGAGATGAGCTGCCATCGCGACGAGACCTTCGGCGCCCTCGTCGCCGTACAGGTCGTCGAGAACGCCGAAGAAGCCGTCGCCCTCGCCAACGACTCCAAGTTCGGGCTCAACGCCTCCATCCTCAGTGGGTCGAAGCGCCGCGCCCTGCGACTCGCACGGGACATCGACGCCGGGTCGGTGAACGTCAACGAGGGCTACCGCGGCTCCTTTTCGTCAGTCGACGCCCCCATGGGCGGCGTGAAACTTTCCGGCCTCGGCCGCCGCAACGGCCCCGAAGGGCTGCTGCGTTTCATGGAGGCGCACACGATCTCGCAGGCCACCGGCATCCTGCAACTGCCCCGCACCGGCGCCGAGTTCCGCCGCCTCGCCGGCCCCATGCTTCTTGCCCTCCGCGCCCTCAAAGGGTTGCGCCGCAGGTAGCTCGTGGGGCGGAGAGACGGATCCGATCTTCGAGCCGAAGGAGCGGGGACCCCTACCCCGATCGACTCGAAGATCGGATCCGTCTCTCCGCTGGCCCCCGGACACCGACGTCTGGTGGAGGCTAGGTGGCTTCGGAGTCGAAGGGGGCCGGACGGGGTTTGCCGAGTTTACGTTGGCGCTGCTCGTAGGCAGACTCCCGGTGACGGGGTGCCGACGAGGGGGCGTTCGGCGAGACGGGCTTCTCGGGGGGGATGACTTCGTCGATGAGGGCTTCGCGGATGATGCGGCGGGGGTCGTACTGCCGAGGGTCGAGTTTTCGCCAGTCGACTTCGTCGAACTCGGGGCCCATCTCTTCGCGCATGCGCTCTTTGGCGCCGTTGGCGAACCCGCGGAGCGTTTTCACCAGTCGGGCGAGTTGGACGGCGTAGCCGGGGAGGCGGTCGGGGCCGATGAGAAAGAGCGCGATCACGAGGATGATCAGCAGCTTGTCGAAGGTCAGCCCGAAGGACACGCCCCTCACGATACCCGCGCTTTGCGGGCGCGGTCGGATCGGCGGATACGCTCGAATCATGGCGGACAAGGAGTCGAGCTGGCGGTACGCCGAAGAGTTCGTCGCCGAGCCGGAAGCGATCGCCGTCGCGCGCCAACATTCGATGGAGTTGGGGATCGACGCTGTCACCCCCGCGATGGGTGCGCAACTCGCCCTGCTTGCGGCGGCGAGCACGTGCCACTCGATCCTCGAGATCGGCACCGGCGCGGGCGTGAGCGGCCTGTGGCTGTTGCGCGGAGCCCCGCTCGCCGTGCTGTCGTCGATCGACATCGAGTATGACCACCAACAGGTGGCCCGCACGGCGTTCGCCGACGCGAACGTGCCGGCCAACCGCATCCGTCTCATCACCGGAACCGCGGCGCAGGTGCTGCCGAAGATGAACGACGGTGCCTACGATCTGGTGTTCATCGACGCCGACCCGGAGTCACTGCTCGACTATGTGGAGCACGGGCTGCGTATCGCCCGGCGCGGCGGGATCGTCGTCGTCGCCCACGCCCTCTGGCGGGGACGCGTCGCAGATCCGGCGGCGCGCGACGACACCGTCACCGACTACCGTGCGCTGCTCGCCACGATCGCCGAATCCTCAGCCGTCGCCGCAGCACTCAGTACGGCAGGAGACGGGCTCCTACAACTGGTGAAGCTGTCGGACTGAGGCTGACCTGTCGCCCGGAGGGCGAAGCAGAAAGCTCAGACGTTGACGACGCCGCCGAGCGCTTCGTACAGTTCCTTCGCCTCGGCGTCGTTGACCGACACCACGAGACGACCGCCACCCTCGAGCGGAACACGCACGATGATCAGGCGACCTTCCTTGACGGCCTCCATCGGCCCGTCAACAGTCCGCGGTTTCATCGCAGCCATGAAATTCCCCTTTCGGATGCCCTGAACTTCTATTATCCCGCACGCAGGCGACTCCCGAAAACCGCGGCCACAATCCGAGGGTCCCGTTCAGACGGTCGTGCTAGGAATTCGGCTCACGGCGGGGTCCAGTCGTAGACGTCGGCGCGCCACAGTCCGTAGGTCCACAGCACCTGCCCGGCGACGCCGAGAACGAGCAGGGATGCCCGCCAGATCCGTGACGTGGGCACGGCGAGCGCCCCGAGGGCCGGCGCAAGCGGCACGAGTAGCCGGAACGTGCTCGACTGCGGAAAGAAGACGGCGAGCAGGTACAGCGGGTAGGCGAGGAGCCAGAATCGGATGTCGGGGCCGAGCCGTTTCGCCCACGGGCTGAGCAGGAACCCGGCGTACCCGCCGACGATCCCGACGAGGGCGGCAACGCCCAACACGAGCGACCACGGGTGGGGCAGCCCGAACCAGTCGTCGAACCAGAACTGGGCACCCTGCACCCATGGGGTGAAGGGGATGAGGTGGCCGTCGATGCCGTACCCGCGGCGCCACGCGAACTCGGTGTCGGTGTAGGCCGTGAACTCCCCGGTGACCGCCCAGGCCATCAGCAGCCAGGCGATTCCGGCGAAGGCGCTCACCAGTCCGACGATCACCACCTCGATGCGCTCCCGCCACGGGAACGGGTCGCGCGCCCGGGTCAAAAAGCGGTGCACGAGGTGCAGCAACAGCGCGAGGGCGAACGCGAGCCCGCTCGGTCGGGTGAGCGACATCACGACGACGACCGGAACGAGCAGCGCGTACCGCCGGTCGACGAGCAGCAGCAGCGCGACGAAGAGCAGGAAGAGGTGCATCGACTCCGCGTACGACACCTGCAGGATCGTCGACAGCGGGGCGAAGCAGAACAGCGCCGTCGCGAAGAGCGCCGACCCCGGCGGCAGGAACCGCACCATGAGGCGGAAGAAGACGAGCGCCGCGGCCCCGGCGAAAAGCATCGACACGATCGGCGCGATCCCGGTGAACGGCACCCCGAAGATGGTGAACAGCCGCAGCAGGAACGGGTAGGCAGGCATGAACGCCCAGGCGTTCTCTTGCGCGAAGCCGTCGTCGGTGCGCGGGATCTCTGACGGGTAGCCCGCCGCGTTGACGAACCAGTACCACTGGCCGTCCCAGATGTTCGCGAACTCGAAGAACTGAGGGTTCGCTCCCGTGCGGTCGCTCACCTGCTGGAGGCTCGCGACGATGAGGAAGATCGTCGTCGTGACGATGCGAGATGCGACGAAGATCGCGAGGACCTTCGTCACCCAGTGACCGGTGAAGGCGGTTAGGCGGTCAGCCAAGCTCGCAGGCCTCGCTCGCAGCGTTCGATCTGTTCGACGGGCACGCGCTCGTCGTCGGCGTGGGCGAGCGACGGGTCGCCGGGCCCGTAGTTGACGGCCGGGATGCCGAGGGCCGCGAAGCGGGCGACATCCGTCCACCCGTACTTGGGCCGCGCCTCCCCACCCACCGCCGCCAAGAAGTCGAGCGCGAGCGGGTCGGTGAGCCCGGGGCGCGCGCCCTCGGCGATGTCGGTGATCTCGACCTCGAAGCCGGCGAAGACATCCCGCACGTGGCGTTCCGCGAGGTCGCCGTCGCGGTCGGGGGCGAAGCGGTAGTTGACTTCGACGACGCATTCGTCGGGGATGACGTTGCCTGCGACGCCACCACGGATGCCGACGGCGTTGAGTCCTTCGCGGTAGACGAGTCCGTCAACCTCGACCTCGCGGGGAACGTAGTCGACGAGCTGCTGCAGCACGGGGGTGATCGCGTGGATCGCGTTCTCGCCCATCCACGCGCGTGCGGAGTGAGCGCGCTTTCCGGTGACGCGCACGTCGGCACGGAGGGTGCCGTTGCAGCCGCCCTCGACCTCGGCGTTCGACGGTTCGCAGAGCACCGCGAAGTCGGCTTCGAGCAGCTCGGGGCGGGCGCGGGCGATGCGACCGAGACCGTTGAGGTCGCTCGAGACCTCCTCGTGGTCGTACCAGACCCAGGTCACGTCGACGGCGGGCGCGGCGACCTGGGCGGCGAGCGCGAGCATCACCGCGCATCCGCCCTTCATATCGACGGTCCCGCGCCCCCACAGCACATCGCCCTCGTGCTCGTTGACATCAAGCCGGGCGGGAAGGTTGTTGTTGACCGGCACCGTGTCGAGGTGCCCGGCGATGACTACTCGGCGGTCACGGCCGAGGCTGGTGCGGGCGATGACCGCGTCGGCGTCGCGGGTGACCTCGAGGTGCGGGTACGCCCGCAGCGCCGCTTCGACGGCGTCGGCGATCGCCTTCTCGTTGCCCGAGACCGATTCGATGTCGACGAGCTGTCGGGTGAGGTCGGCGACGGATGCGGTGAGGTCGAGGGGCACGATCCCGAGCCTAACCAGTCGCTACCCTGGGAGGATGACGTCCGCCGCGCCCCGCCAGATCTGGGGCCATGGGCTCGCCACGATCACCGACGACGGGACGGTGCTCGACACCTGGTACCCGGCGCCCTCGACCACGGAGCCGTCCGATCACGGCCTCCCGGCGGACCTCGCCCCGCATCTCGGACCCGACGAGCGCCGCGAAGTGCGCGTCGAACATGTGCTCCTCGGCATCGACCTCGACGCGGCGCCCGACTCGACGACCGACGCCTACCTGCGTCTGCACGCCCTGTCGCACCTGCTCGTCGCGCCGAACGAGCTCAACCTCGACGGCATCTTCGCCCACCTGCCGATCGTCGCCTGGACGACAGCCGGCCCGATGCTGCCGGAGGCGTTCGACCGGTTGCGGCCCGCCCTGCAGCGCGTCGGCATCTCGTCGCTCGGCGTCGACCGCTTCCCGCGGCTCGTCGACTACCTGACGCCTGCGCGGGTGCGCATCGCCGACCCTGCGCGAGTTCGCCTCGGCGCCTACCTCTCCCCCGGTACGACGGTGATGCACGAGGGCTTCGTGAACTTCAACGCCGGCACCCTCGGCGCTTCGATGGTGGAGGGCCGCATCTCACAAGGTGTGGTGGTCGGCGACGGGTCCGACATCGGCGGTGGCGCGTCGATCATGGGCACCCTCTCGGGCGGCGGCACGCATCGGGTATCGATCGGGGCGCGGTCGCTGCTCGGCGCCAACTCGGGCATCGGCATCTCGATCGGCGACGACTGCGTCGTCGAGGCGGGCCTCTACGTGACCGCAGGCACCAAACTCGCCCTGCTCGTCCCCGGCGAAAAGCCGCGCACCATCAAGGCCGCCGAGCTGAGTGGCGCATCCGGCATCCTCTACCGCCGCAACTCGGCAACCGGCGCCGTCGAAGCACTCCCCCGCGAGGGCGCCGCCGTCATCCTCAACGAAACCCTCCACACCTAACAGCCCCCGGAGCGTGGTCTCGACACGCCGCTGCGCGGCTACTCGACCGCCGAGCAACTCAGCGTGCGCGGCCACTCGACCACCGAGTGACTCAGCGTGCGCAGGCAGGGTGCGCGAGTCAATCGGGGTAGGGGTCCCCGCTCTTGGCTCGCGCGCCCTGGCTGCGCAAAGCGAGGGAGAAGCCACTCAGTGGTCGACCGGAGGGGTGCCGTGGGTGTGGAACGTGTCGATCGTCTTCATCCCCCAGGCCTGCCCCTTCTTGCGTTCGGCTTCGGTCCACTCGATCGTCTTCCAGTCGGGTGCGAGCATGAGGCGAGCGCCGGGGTTGGCGAACTCGATGCGGTTGCCGCCCGGCTCCCAGACGTAGAGGAAGAACGTCTGCTGGATGGCGTGCTTGTGCGGGCCCGACTCGATGTGGATGCCGTTTTCGAGGAAGATGTCGGCCGCTTTCAGGATGTCTTCGCGGGTGTCGGGGGCGAACGCGATGTGGTGGAGGCGGCCGCTGCTGCCGGTGTGGTCGGAGGAGTACACCACGTCGTACGACTTGTTGCCGAAGTGGAACCACTGGGCGCCGATCTTGCCGGAGTCGAGTCGGATCAGTTCGGTGCACTCGAGGCCGAGAACATCCGCCATGAATTCGCCGTTCTGTTCGACGCTCGCGCCGAGGTAGTTCACGTGGTCGAGTCGGCGCGCGTTCACCCCGCGGCCCGGGAAACGCGACGCCTGGTTCTTGAGGGCGGGCTTATCGTCGGTCGCCTGGTACCACTCGGAGTCCCAGTAGACGCTCATCGGGTGGCCGTCGGGGTCGGTGAACGTGAAGCTCTTGCCGACGCCCTGCTCGCCGTCGACCCAGCCGGTGCCGCGGCCCGACGCCTCGATCGACGCGACGATGCGCTCGAGGGCTTCGGGGCTGGCAGCCCGCATCGAGACGTTGCCGACGCCGGACTGGTCGCGCGGGGTGAGCTTGATCGTCCAGCGCTCGTAGGTGTCCCAGGTGCGCAGGAAGACGGAGTCGCCCTCCTGGCCGACCTCCTTCATCGCGAGCAGTTCGGTGAAGAACCACTTGGATTCGTCGAACTTGTTGGTGAAGAGTTCGAGACCGCCTAGGTGGGCGATGTCGCGGGGGCCGGGCTTCGTCATTGAGGACTCCTTGGGTGCGGTCAGTGGGAACGGGGGAAGACTGTGCCGTCGAACAACTTGCGGGCGGTGCGAATGGATGTCGACGTGCCGCGCCAGGTGCCATCGGTTGGGTAGATGCGCACCTTGGCGTCGAAGGTGCCGCTGGGGTGCTCAATACGAGTGACTTCGTCGTCGGAGACGAGCGCGATCCCGGCGGCGACGGTGCCCGGAATGCGTACCGCGGCCGCGATCGAGGCCGCCATGAGCACACCGATCGAGGTGTGCACCTTCTTCGGGATGAAGCCGCGCGTGCCGATCGCTCCCCCGTGACGCGGCGCCGTTAGCAGGAAAACTTTGGGCACAGTCTGGTCGGCGACGTCTCCTAAGCCCATCAGCTCACCGCTTTTCCTGCGAATGGTCTCCACCGCGGCGGCGAGCGCAGGCCGTGACTCGAGTTCGGCCGGGGATTCGTCGCCCACCACCCCGAACTCGGCGGCGTCGAGCAACACGACGGGCATCCCGTTGTCGATGAGCGTCGCCCGATGCCCCGCGACCTCGTCGACGACGTTGCCGGTCGGCAGGAGCTCTTTTGCCGTCGACTCGTCGCCCATCTCGATCTCGATCGCGGCGGCAGTGCCGGGCACCCCGTCGATCGCGGTGTCTCCGGCGTACTCCGGCATCCCGTCGAGGGTCGGGAAAGTCTCGATCGCGAGGTCACCCGTGTTGATCAGACGGATGCGGGCGGTGGTCGTCGCGCCGCCGGCCGGGATGAGCCCGCGCTCGACGGCGAAGGGTCCGACGGCGGCGAGCATGTTGCCGCAGGTCTGCAGGTCGGCGACGACCGGCTCGTCGACCGCGACCTGCAGGAACAGGTAGTCGAGGTCGACGCCCTCCTCTGTTGAGGGCGAGACGATCGCGACCTTGCTGCGCAGCGGATGCCCGCCACCCACCCCGTCGATCTGCGTCGGGTCGGGGCTGCCCATGACCTCAAGCAGGATCCGGTCGCGCACGCCCGCGTCGGCTGGAAGGTCGGAGGCGACGAAGAACGCGCCCTTCGACGTGCCGCCTCGCATCAGCATGCAACGGATCCCGGTGGCCATGTCAGCCCTCGTAGGTCACGTAGGTCACGCCGAGATCGGCGAGCACTCCGCGGAGGTTGTTCTGGTCCATGCTGACGGCGCCCTCGAGGTAGGCGGCGCGGGCAGTGGCCTCTTTCTCGGTGCGCACGCGCGAGGACTCGATCGCGGCGCCGACATCGAGTCGCGGCACGACCATCACGCCGTCGTCGTCGGCGATGACGGCGTCGCCGGGGTTGACGGTCACGCCCCCCACGATGATCGGCACATTGACCGCACCCGGGGTCGCCTTCACGGTGCCTTGCGCATTGACTGCGGCCGACCAGACGGGAAAGCCCATCGCCCGCAGGTCGACGGCATCCCGCACGCCGCCGGTGGTGACGAGCCCGCGCACGCCGCGGTGCTGCAACTGGGTCGCGAACAGGTCGCCGAACGAGCCGTCGAGCGAGGGGGAGTTGGTGGTGACGACGAGGATGTCGCCGGCCCGGCACTGCTCGATCGCGGCGTGGATCATCAGGTTGTCGCCCGGCCAGGAGAGCACGGTGACGGCGGAGCCGGCGATGCGCGCGCCCTCCTGCAGCGGCCGGAGTGAGGCGCCGACCAGGCCCGTGCGCCCGAAGGCCTCGTGAACGGTCGCGACGCCGTACTCGGCGAGCCGGTCGAGGTCGGCGACCGCGGTGCGGGGCGGATCGGTGACGATGACGTTTCTCATGCGGCTCCCAGGTGAATTGTCGACAATTCTGGCACCAATCTAGCGCACAAGGCTATACAACTACCTATGTCGGAAGGTAGTGTGCCTTCCAGGCCCCCGGCCCCAACGACGATGACGTCAGGAGAAGCGACATGACCGCCCCCAAGAACCTTCAGCAGAAGATCGATGCCGCCGGTGGCGCCGTCGAGATGCTGCGCAACAACAAGCTCGGCACCTACATCTATCCGGTGGTGCCGTCGGAGTTCACCAACTTCCGCCGCGAACAGCGCGCCTGGCGTTCGACCGCCGTGCTGTTCGACCAGTCGCACCACATGGACAACCTGATCCTCAAAGGCTCCGGTGCGATCAAGCTGCTGAGCGACACCATGATCAACAGCCCCGAGAACTTCCCCGTCAACTTCGCGAAGCAGATCGTTCCGGTCGCCTCCAACGGCGGCGTCATCGGCGACGGCATCCTGTTCCACGAAGCCGAAGAGGAATACGTCTACGTCGGGCGCTCCCCCGTCGCCAACTGGCTCAGGTACCACGCCGAAAAAGGTGGATACGACGTCGACATCGAGGTCGACCGCCGCTCCAACTCGCGCCCCTACGGC
>CAZCEE010000008.1:0-22724 GCA_964497165.1 uncultured Schumannella sp.
CGATTGATCGACGCGCTCTGCGAACCGGGAGAGCACGGGGTCGCTCCAGTCGCGGTCGGGCAACTCTCCGGTGGCCCCATCCGTCGGGGCGATGGGCGACCCTGCAAGCGGCGATGTCGCCGGAAAAGCCGTAGTCCCCGTTGGCCGTCGCCACCATTCGACCCACTCTGGCCGTGTCGCCGTCAGTGTCAGCGAGATGCCGCGCATGTCGAGAGCAGCGACCAGGGTGCCGACCATCGCCCCGTGCAGGACCACCCCGCTGGCGTCGAGTCGCGCGGCGACGCCCTGGAAGATGCCATCGAGCTCGAGTCGCGTCACAGCGCCGAGTCCGTTAACCAGTAGGAGCACGCCGTCCTCGGCGGGCGCGACCGTCGACAGCAATTCACTTAGCATTCGGTCGACGATCTGAGCGGGAGGGACGGCCTGCGCGACGGTCGCACGCTCGCCATGGATGCCTACGCCGTACTCCAGCTTCCCCTCGGCGATGTCGAAGGCTAGTTCACCGGTCGCTGGCGACGTATGCGCTCGCCAGGCCACGGCGAGACTGCGGGTGCGGCTGACGATCTCCCCACCCAGCGCCACGAGGACATCGACATCGAGCCCGTCGTCAGCAGCAGCTCCGAGCAGTTTCTCGACGATGACTGTGCCGCCGGTGCCGCGCCGACCTGTCGCAGTACCTTCAGCGCCGGATGCGAGATCGTCGTCGATGAGGACCCGCCCGACTGCGATTCCCTCCCCGCGAAGCCGCTCTGCAGCGATCCCGAAATTGATCCGGTCGCCCGTGTAGTTCTTGACGATGTGCAGCACGCCACCGGTTCGGGCGACCGCACAGCTCGCACGGTAGATCTGCCGATTGTGCGGCGACGCAAAGATGCCGCCCGGAACCGCTGCGTCCAGACCGCCACGCCCGACAAACCCGGAATGCATCGGCTCGTGACCTGAGCCACCTCCCGAGACGATCCCGACCCGGCGGTGAGGACTCCGGTCGCGCGCCATGAGATAGAGCGGGTCGGTGCTTACTTCCAGCAGATCCGGGTGGAGTCGCGCCAGCCCGGTCACAGCGTCGCGGACGGCGGTCTCGCGGTCAAGGAAGAGGTAGTCGGTCACGGGGTGAGCTCCGATCGTGCGGGTGAGAAGCGGGAGATGTCGGCGTCGGTGCCGCCGTCGAGTGCGAGCGCGACGGCGAGCTCGCCGAACACCGGAGAGAGTTTGAAGCCATGGCCGGAGAGTCCGGCGACGACGGTGATGCGCTCGCTTCCGGACAGCGGCCCGAGGAGGGCACGGCGATCGGACGAGTAGGCGTCCATGTGGACGGAGTGCCTGACCGGTTCAATCGACAGGCCGGGAAGCAACTCGCGCACCTTTGATCCGATGAAAGCCAGCGTCTCGTCGTCGAGCCAGCGAGGCACGTCGTCCGCCGTGGGGACGGTGCCCCAGCGGTCGTTCACGCTCACCTTCACGCTGTACCCGTCGAGACTCGGCGCACCGAAGATGTGGAAGTCCGCCGTGTCGCGAATGAAGACAGGGAAAACCTCGGGGATGTAGCGGCGGATGTCGTCGGCCTGGAACCAGGTGAGCACGAGCGGTTTGATGACGAGCTGCAGTGACAGCTGGGGCAGCAGCTCGGCGGTCCAGGGTCCGACGCTCACGATGACGCGGCCTGCACGGACCACTGTGCCGTCGTCTGTGTAGACATCCACCGCATCCGAACCCTCGACCAGTCGGGTGACACGGGAGCGGGCACGGATCTCGAGACCGTCATCACGTGCAATGCCGAGCGCCGCAGCGACAGCCGACTCGGGGCGTAGCGCCCCACCGAGTTCGTCGAGCACGCCGATGTCGTCGGGTCCGGTGGCATGCTGCGGGTACACGGCAGCGAGTTCGGTGGCGTCGAGCACACGATGCGGCAGGTCGTGCTCCCTGACCGACGCAAGCACATTCGACAGGGAGGCCCCGTCGCGTAGTCCGATCGAGAGCGTCCCGGTAGGAATGAACAGTTCACGACCTGCGCTGCGCTCGAGCTCAAGCCATCTCCGTCGAGCCTGCAGGAGCAAAGGCACGTAGTCGGGAGCCTCGTGGTAGGCGGTGCGGAACAGCCGCGACTCGCCGGCTGATGCACCGCGCCCGTGCCCAGATGGGAAGCGATCAAACCCCACGACGCGTAGGCCCGGGCGCCGGGTGGCGTGCCAGGCGGCCATGGCGCCGACGCTGCCGAGGCCGACGATCGCGAGATCGGCGCCAGTCACAATGTCACGCTCTCGGTCCGGACGGGCGCGCAGGCGCGGCCGATCCGGAAGATCGCCCGGCGCTCCGCGCAATCGAACACCACGCTCGCGACCGTCGTGGTCGGTTCGTCGGCAGCTTCGTGGCGGCAGATCGAGTGCGGAACTCCGTCGTGGTCACGGAGGATCACCTCGGCGTCGTCAGTGGTCGTCGCGTCCCTGACGAGAAGCTCTGCGCGGGCGAGCCGCGCGGGCGACGACGGATAGACCTGCAGGCGCGCCGTAGCGTCTTCGTGCCCGATGACCGAGGGCAGGGTGGCGTGATTCGTGTGTGCTAGCGGACCTCCCTTCCGGAGCGCCGGGCCGTCGAGCTCGGCGGCGACCTCGACGATGGCCACGTCGCCGACCACATCGCCCATCGTGTACGACCGACCCGCGACCGCCGGCGTGCGACGGAGCTCGCGGATCGCAGTGCGCACATCCGGTGCAGCGAGCAGACGTCGCCGGACGGCGAGGCTGGGTAAGCCCGCGCGGGTGGTCCTGGTGAGGAGGTCGTTGTTGCAGAGGGCGAAACCGCGGTCATTCATGCCGATCCACCCGAGACTGCCAGGCGACGCGAGCACGACGAACGATCCGCGTGGATTGCGGTGGACATGCACGTCCAATCCGGCAGCGAGCGCATTGTTCGCGTCCCAGTTCTGGCCGACGATCGCCGCGGACGCGCCGCGGAACGCAATTGTCGTGCACCCCCCGGACTCGATTCGTTCGGAGATGTCGAACGCCTCGAACGCATTGAGCAGGACCAGGTCGGGGAGGTCGACTCGGGCGCCCGCCGCGACGCCGCGCAGCTCCTCGAGCACGTCCGGTACCTCTGCTCGCAGCTGCGCGAGCCACGGCGCAGCCAATTCGGCGCGCTCCGAGGCCGTGCCGGCGCCAGTCAGAGCACCGTCGATGCGGACGCCGATGGCGTCGGCGAGCGCGGTTCCGTGCTGAGCGCCTCGCTCCGCAGGCGGCCCGTCGAACTCCAGCATCAGACCTCCCGCAGCACTCGCGGTGTCTGCGTCAGGCGCTCGAACCCGTCCGGGGTGATGGCCACCGTGTCGCTGAAGACGAGGCCCACCCGCATCACGGAGAGCATGTGGAACACCATCCCGGCTCGCAGTTCGATCGGGCTCCCGACCCGGAAGTCGGCGGTCTGCCCTTCCCCCGCGATGGGCGGGAACCCGATGCCCATCGAGTATCCGAGTCGCATCTTGATCGGAGTGAGACCGGCGGCTTCGGCCCGCTCGGCGGAATCCCTCGTCAGCTGATCAGCTGATGCTCCCGGGCGGAGTTGTGCGAACGTCTCGTCTTGCAGGGCGACGCAGAGTCGCGCTGCCGCAGCGATCTCGTCACTTGCCGGTCCGATGTGCAGCGCGCGCGTGAGGCCGGCGTGATAGCGGCGGCGCACACCGAGGAACTCGAGCTTCAGCAGCTCGCCGCCGACCAGGGTCTTCGACGTCCAGGTGGCATGGCCGATCTCGCTACGGGCGCCCGACGTCACGTAGTGAGGCAACGCCGGATACTCGCCGCCCGCCAGCACCTGCGCACTGTGAGCGGCCGCGGCCACGTCGAGTTCAGTGGCGCCCTCGCGAGCGGCATCGATAGCGGCCGCCATGGTGACGTCGGCGATTCCGGCAGCAGTGCGGATGCAGTCGAGCTCGGCTGGGCTCTTGACGAGGCGGATAGTCTCGACCAGCCTTCCGGCCGCGACAACGTGATATCCCGCGAGCGCGTGCTTGAGCTTCTCGGCGATCGCCGCCGTGACGAACCATGAGTGCGCCTCGATGCCGACCGTTCCATTTACGACGACACGCGCGACGATGCTTGCGGTCACGGCGACGAAGTCCGTTCCGTCGCGCCAGACATGCGCTTCGGGGAGCCAGGTGTACTCGTCGACGTTCAGCTGCTCGACGTTGCGGACCAGGAGCTCGGGCTCACCTTGGGCAGGCACGACGAGCACCTGGTACTCGAAGTACCCGGAGGTCTCGTAGCCGGTGAGGTAGGTGAGGTTCTCGGGCGTGTGCACCAGGAGCACGTCGAGTCCGCCCTCTGCCATCGCGTCCCGCACGCGAGCCAACCTCGCGGCGAACTCTTCTCGCGTGAACGGCTGCGATCCGGCACGGCCGCTCGAGCGGTGCACGTGGTCCGCAGCCGTCGCGCGGACGACGGTACGGGGATCGGGATTGCTCACGGGGCAGACCTTTCGAGGAGTGAAGAACTGAGGATCGGCAGGATATCGACGACGCGGATCGGGCCGACGGCGGGCAGCCCGTAGCCGGGGTCCGGATGCCCGAATGGAGCGAGCAACGCACTGTGCTTGGACGCGAGTTCCGTCGCATCGAATGGGAGGATCGGGTCGCCACGCGCTGTGATCGCCTCGGCGATGTGGGTGCCACCGCGCGTCGTGATCGCGATCCGCCCCGGTGTGCGTGCGGGGAAGTCCGCCGTGAACCGATCGTCGATCGAGAGGGTGACGAGCCGGGAAAGCCTCAGCACATCGGGCCGACGAAGGGTCTCCAGTCGGAGCGGGAGGAAGTCGTCGCGAGTCCCCAGCACGCCGAGCGCGGTGCAGAACGGGAAGCTGTAGTGGGCGTCCTCAAGAGTCGCCGGCACCGGCTCATTACTCAGCGTGAGCCCTCTAGCGAAGGTCGTGACCTCGATCGCCTCGATCTCGGCGGGATTGATGGCGGCCAGAGCAGGGTCCTCGTGCAGCATGTCGAGGATGGGGTGGATCCAGCGGCAGCACGCGTACCGCTTGAAATAGGTCTCTGCAATCGCGGGAGTCTCGCTGTCTCCGGGATCGGTGCCCTCGAACTCCGGCTGCCGCTCCAGCAGCTGAAGCGGCGCCGGCATCCCGGCTGCCGTGAGGCGCCACGCAGCGAGACCAGCGACGACCGCCCAAGGCGTCCCTTCCTTGAGTCCGTCGGTGGCCCGCACATCCGGATGCACGAGCTGGGGCGACAGGCTTCCGGCGTGCGCCATCGCGTCGGCCAGGCGCCCGCCGCTCCAGCCGGACAGCACGCTCGCCGCAGCTGCGACCGCGATCCCGGCCCATCGACCGGTCGCCATGGTCGGGACGACGTCGATCCGCCGCGCCGCCGCGAGCCGGATGCCCACTTCGTACCCGGCGACGATCGCGGGCCTTAGGTCGCCGTCGATGCCGAGATGCTCGGCGAGTGCGAGCACCGCGGGGACCACCGCGCCACCAGGGTGGCCCACCGCGGTGCGGTTGCCGTCGTCGAGGTCGTCGGCCGACACTGCGACGGAGTTGAGGTAGGACGCCTCCGCGAGCCCGGCGAGGCGGCCGTCGAACCACACCCGCGCCTCCTGTCGCTCGGAGCCGAGCAGGGGGCCGACCGCCGCCGCATGGATCGGGTATGAGGCCGACCGCCGACCCGCAGCGGCACAGGCCACTGCGTCCAGGATGCACGGGCGGGCGAAGCCCAGCACGTCTTCGCCGGCCAGGTCGGCAAACGCGGAGATTCGGCGCGCGAACCGTTCGATCGCGAGCGGGGCTCCTGTGCGCGACAGCAATTCGGCCGTCATCCGGACCACCCCGACTCGAACGGACGCACGGCGGGGCCGGTCACCGTGGCGCCGTGACGGGCGAGGACGAGGCACGCCTTGACCTCGGCGCCGTCGAGCAGCACGATGCACGCGACGCAGGTGCCGATGCCGCAGCCGACGCGAGCGAGGCTGCGGCGCCCGGGCACGAGTGCGTACGCGTCGGCGAGTGTCGTCCCCCGCGGGCACGCCACCGGGCTTCCTTCGATCGTCAGCTCGACGGTCACGGTGCGGCCTCGACCCTCGGGATCGCTGCCAGAAGGCTCCGCGTGTACTCCTCGCGCGGCGCGGTGAACACGCGCTCGGTGGGACCCGACTCGATGACGCGACCCGACTGCATGACGACGACGTCATCCGACATCGAGCGCACGACGCCGAGGTCGTGGGAGATCAGGACGACCGCTGTGCCCGAGCTCTGCTGCAGATCGCGAAGCGTCTCGAGGATCGCCGCCTGTACAGATACGTCCTGGCCTGACGTAATCTCGTCGCAGATAACGACGCGCGGGCGAGCGAGGAACGCCGCTGCGATTGCGACGCGCTGCTTCTGACCGCCGCTGAGCTCGCGCGGGTAGCGCTCCAGCATCGCCGACGAGAACTGCACGGCCGCCAACACTTCCTCGATGGCGAGCCGCCGCTCCGCCTCGCTCGCCGTCAGGTAGGTTGCCGCAATCGTTCGCAAATGGGTACCGACCTTGCGACGCGGGTTCAGCGCGCCGACGGTGCTCTGGAAGATGAGTTGGATCGACTTGCGATCCGCCTTCGTCCGTCGCGCCGGATTCGCGGGCAGGTCACTGCCGTCGAGGCGGATCCGGCCCTCAGCCGGACGCAGGGCTCCGGCGATCGCATGTCCGAGCGTCGACTTGCCGCTCCCGCTCTCGCCGACCACGGCGGTGACCCGGCCCGGGAACACCGTGAGCGAGACGTCATCCACGGCGACGACCGATCCGGTGGCCTGGCGGTACACGCAGCGCAGCCCCTCGACCTCGAGCACAGGGTCTCCCTCCGCGACCATGGTCGGGCGTTCGCCTCCGGCCGTCGGCGCAAGGTCGAGCTCGTCAGCGCGCACGCACCGTACGGCATGCCCCGGCTCGAGGTCTTCGAGCGGCGGCTTGCCCTCGACGCACTTCGGCAGGGCGAAGGGACAGCGGTCGGCGAATGCACACAGCCCGTCGACGACATGTCCCGGCGGCAGGCCGGGGATCCCGACTGGCACCGTCGGCTCGACGACCGACGGAACGGCGTCGACGAGTGCCCGCGTATACGGGTGCCGCGGCCGGCCGAGCACTGAACGCACCGGTCCTGATTCGACGACCTCGCCGGCGTACATGACGACCAGCTCGTCGGCGCATTCCGAGAGCAGCGCGATGTCGTGGCTAATGAAGAGGGCTGCGACACCCTGCGAGGTGACGAGGTCCCGCAGAACCGCGGTCACGCGCTGCTGGGTGGTGACATCCAGCCCTGTCGTCGGCTCGTCGAGCACGAGCAATCGGGGATGCGGGGCCAGCGCCAGCGCGATTGCGATCCGTTGCAGCTGGCCGCCGGAGAACTGATGCGGGTACCGGCGCAGGGCGCGATCGGGCTCCGGAATGCCGGCGGCAGAGAGCAAGGAGACGGCGCGCTCGTCCGCCTCGGCCGAGCCCATTCCGCGATTGATGCGCAACGACTCCCGGAACTGCTTGCCGATCCGGAAGGACGGGTGCAATGCACCGCCGATCTCCTGCGGCACGTAGCCGATCTCGTGACCCCATGCCACGCGCAGCTGCTTGGACGGCAACTCGAAGAGCTCGACGTCGCCCAGCTTGCTGCTGCCCGCCGTTCGGCGCAGCGCGCCGGAGGTGAACCCGACGGCGCTCAGCGCAAGGGTGGACTTGCCGCTTCCGCTCTCGCCGACGATGCCGTAGATGGTGCCGGGCGAAACGGTCAGGCTGACATCGCCGACGGTCTTCACGACCCCCGACGACGAGTGGTACTCGACGCTGAGGTTGCGCAGGTCCAGGACGGGCTCGGTCACGGCGTCCTCACCGTCGCCGCTGTCGTCAGCCGTGCGGCCAGCTCGTCGGCGAGCAGGTTCACCCCGACGGCCAGCGCCGCGATGAGCAACGCCGGCACTGCCGGACCCCACGGGTTGGAGCGCATGAGCACCGTGGTCTCCGAGACCATGAGGCCCCAGTTCGCGGCAGGCGGCTGCGAACCCAGCCCGAGAAAGTTGAGGGTCGCGATGAACATGATGACGTTCGACAGGCGGGCGGCGAACTCGACGACGAGCAGACCCGAGATGTTCGGCATGATGTCGCGCCAGACGATCTGAAGGCTGCGGTCGCCGCGCACGCGCGACGCGGTCACGTAGTCCTGCGCGACGACCGCGGTGGTCGCGCCGCGGATGACCCGGATGATACGGGGCACGAAGAATGCGGAGCTCACCAGAACGAGAACGCCGAGCGATCCGCCGAAGCTGGAGATGAACACGATCGCCAGCAGCAGCGGCGGCAGGGAAATCAACACGTCCACGACGCGGGTGACGATCGTCTCGCCCCAGCCGCCGATATAGCCGGACCACATCCCGATCGCGGCACCGAGCGCGAACGCGATCGCTGTCGCGAGCAGTGGAATGAGCACCACTTCCATGCCGCCGTGCAGCACTCGCGAGAGGAGATCTCTCCCTATCTCGTCGGTGCCCAGGAGGAACTCCGCTGACGGACGTGACAGCGGTGCCCCGACCAGCTGGGCTGGTCCGTAGGGGGCGAACAGAGGGCCGAGGAACGCTACCCCCAGCGAGATCAGGAGCAGGACGGCGGCCACGACGCCGGCGGGTGTGACCCGGTGCCGTGGCACGGGTCGGGGCTGGCGCGTGCGGATCGCCGCGGTGGTCATGATCCCGCCCCCCGAGCCTTCGGATTGAGCGCAAGCACGACGGTGTCGGCGATGAGGTTGATGGCGACGAGCAGGCCGGCGGTGACGACGGCGACCGCCTCGATGACGAACAGGTCATTGCTCTCGATCGCCGTCACTAGCAGCGTGCCCAGGCCCGGATAGGAGAACAGGTTCTCGACGACGACCACGCCGCCCAGGAGATAGATGGCATTGAGCGCGACGACGTTGATGACCGCTCCGCTGGCGACGGGCAGGATGTGCCGCGCCGTGATGCGGCGATCGGAGATCCCGCGGAGCATGGCCGACCTGACGAACGGCGCCTCAGCGGCCTCCAGAACGCCGACCTTCGAGAACCTGAAGACATAGGAGACCGCCATGAGACCCAGGGTCAGCGCCGGCATCACGAGGGCGGCGGGGTCGCCGTCGGTGATGCCGCGACTGAGCAGAGGCAGCCAGCCGAGCGTCGACGCGAAGATGAGCGCCAGGATGATCCCGAGCACGAACTCAGGGACGGCGCTCAGGGCGACCGAGACGACGTTAACCACGGCATCGAACGGTCCGCCGGGCCTTCGTGCGGCGATCAGCGCGAGTGGGAGGCCGATCACCACGCTCAGCAGCACGGCGGTGAAGGCAAGGAGGGCGGTGTACCCGAGGCGGTCCCCGAGCTCGTCGGATATCGGCCGCCCGGAGACGATCGATTCCCCGAAGTCGCCGTGCAGCATCCCACCCGCCCAGCGGAGGTAGCGCTCGACTGGAGGATCGTCGAGCCCGTGCTCCGCACGAAACGCTTCGCGCTGTTCGGCAGTCGACTCGTTGCCGAGTACCGAGCGCGCGGGGTCTTGTGGCAGTACCTCGACCGCCGCGAAGACCACAGCGCTAGCGAGGAAGACGGTGGCCACCCCTGCCACAAGGCGGCGGAGGAACGCCAGGGCGGGACGACGTACCCGTCCGGCTCCCGCCCGCGCGACGCGCGGTGCGGCCTCCTTGCCGTGTGTCAGGGGTGGCCGCTGGCTCATCCTGCGAACCCTGCTCCACGCAGGTCGAGGAAGTACACCGGGTTGGTCTCGATGCCCTCGAGCCCGGCTACCACGCCGGAGAGCCTCGACACATGGGCGGGCACGATGGTCGTGTCCCGCTCAGCGAGGAGCTCCTGCGCGATCGTGTACTGCTCCTTTTGTGCCGCAGGATCCGTTGTCGCCGCCGCTGCTTCGACCGCCGCGTCGACCTCGGGGTCGTTGCGCTTCGACATGTTCCACGGACCGTCGGAGACCGAGACGAGCCTCAGGATCTCGTCCGGTGTCCGTCGCAGGTACTCGTTCGAGTAGAACGGTTTGCTGAGCCACGAGTTGTCCCAGTACGTGGCCGACGACTCCCGCTCGATCTCGAACACGATTCCGACTTCGGCCAGTTGCTGCTGGATGACGAGGGCGACCGAGATCGACTGCGGGATGTCGAGCACGGTCAGAGTCGGCAGGGTGATGCCGTCCGGGTAGCCGGCATCGGCCAGGTGCTGCCTTGCCGCCTCGAGGTCGAACTCCGGTTCCGGCAGTCCGCCGAAGTTGGCGTCCTCGGCCGGGATCGGGGTGTCGTAGCCGATCGTCCCGAATCCGCCGAGAGCGGTGTCGATCACGGCCTGGCGGTCGATCGCGGACTTGATCGCGAGGATCAGATCGGGGTTGTCGAACGGCGCCACCGTCGAGTTGATGCCCAGCGGGATCCACTTGGCGTTCAACTGCTCAAGAAGGCTGAACGAGTCGTCGCTTGCGATGCCGGCCGCGGCAGTCGACGACATGTCGAACATGACGTCGATGTCACCGTCGATAAACGCTGAGAGTCGGGTCGCCTCGTCGGCGTAGTTGACGATCTCGACCTGGTCGACCTCGGGCGCGCCGCCCCAGTAGTCGTCGTTGCGGGTGACGACGAACTCTTCGCCCGGCGTGAACGACTCGAAGACGAACGGGCCCGTGCCGATCGGTGCATCCCAGTCGGTGGTTCCGGCTGGATAGATGCGAGCGAACCGGGTCGCCATCGCGTTGGGGAAGAAGACATACGGCGTCTCCAGCGCGAATTCGACAGTGCTGTCGTCGATGGCGGTGATGCCGTCGGGCGTCAGGATGCCCTCGAGCTGCCCCGCCAGCGAGTTGCCAGATCCCTCTTCGGGATCGAGCGCCCGGCTGATCGAGGCGACCACGTCATCCGCGGTCAGCGCCGCGCCGTCGTGGAAGGCAACACCCTGGCGCAGCGCGAAAGTCCAGGTGGAACCTTCGTCGGTCGTCTCGAAAGACTCTGCGAGCCGGGGGACGACCTGCAGGCCCTCGTCGACATCCACAAGCGACTCGTAGATCGTCGATGCGGCCAGGATCTGGAAGCCGCGCTCCATGCGGAGCGGGTCGAGCGAATCGTTGATACTGCCGTCATAAGCGCCGATGGTAAGCACGGCGTCGTCACCGCCTCCGCTCGACGACCCCCCCGGTGTGCAGCCGGTCAGGACGAGGGCGAGAGAAGCGGCAGCCGCGATGCCCGCGTGCACGAGGGCACGCCGGCGGCGAATGCTGGTTTCGAGTTCCATGGGTTTGCACGCTCTCCGTTGAGTGATTGATAGGGCACCCCGCCGGCTGGGGTGTATCCCGATTGTCTGCGCCGCCCCCTTCATCTGACAAGGAGCATCTCGCTATACCGAGTATCGTGATTCAAGATGGAACTTCGCCAGATCGAATATCTTCTCGCCGTCGTCGATGAGGGCTCATTTACGGCCGCGTCCGAGCGGCTCACAGTCGCACAGTCGGCCATCTCGCACCAGGTCGCCAAGCTTGAGCGCGAGCTCGAACTGGTCCTGTTGCTCCGTGGGCGCCCTGCGGTTACGGCGACTCCGGCGGGAGATGTCTTCATCGGCCGGATGCGCCGCGTCGTCGCAGAGCTGGCGGCCGCTCGCTCCGAGGCGCAGAGCCTCAAGGGCGTGACCGTGGGCGCGGTCTCATTCGGGGCGACGTTCCCGGCTGCATCGCTCAACATCCCGAACATCCTGGCGCGGTTCCGGACGCGCCGCCCCGGCATCCAGGTCTCGTTGCGCGAGGGAACCACGGCCGAGCTTCTCGCACTGCTCAAGCACGATGTGCTCGACTCAGCCGTGGTCTCTATCGACGCGGCCGAGCTGCCGTCGGGGCTCGAAGGCGTAGTTGTCGACCGCGACGACCTTGTGCTGGTCGGTCCCGTCGGGCACCGTCTCGAGGTGCTTGAGAAGGTACCGATCCGCGAGCTCGATGGCGAAGACCAGGTGGGTTTTCGGCGCGGGGCCGGGCTGCGCGCAGCCGCGGACGAGATGCTGAGCGCCCACGGTATCGTGCCGCGCGTCACCATCGAGTCGAACGAGATGCCCGTGCTAGTCGGGCTCGTCGCCAATGGCCTCGGGGTAGCGATCCTCCCCAAGCGATTCGTGTCGGAGCCGACCGCGGGCGTTTTCAGCCGGCCGGTCGTGCCGCCGATCAACCCGCCGCTGTCGCTGGTGTGGCGAAACGGGCGGCAGTACCCACCGGCCGCCGAGGATTTCCTTCGGTTCATCGCCGCGGAGGCGTCACCGGCGTAGCTCCAGCACTCATTTCGGGAGGGGCCCGACTCGTCCTTCGACTGGGCTGCGGTGCCAGGAGTCGCTCAACGAGCGAAATGCGTGATGCAAACCCAGTACACCACTCATCCGAGGTGGAGCACCTGCCGACACGGTAGCCCCCTGACCAGGACTTTTCTGGTTTGCACTCCCGGCACCGTCTTCCCCGTGTCCCGTACGTGTCCCCCGGGGACACAAAACGCCCCTGTTCAACGGAGCCCGAGGTCAGGGCGACGACCGCAGAATGTGCACCGTGATCAGGGAAAAGAGAGCGGAGACGGAGGGATTTGAACCCTCGGAACCCTTGCGGGTTCTCCACCTTAGCAGGGTGGTGCACTCGACCGGACTATGCGACGTCTCCCGGAAACTGCCTCAGTCATCCTAGCGGCACGGGCCGGGCAGACCGACCGCGCGGGGCCTGATCAGTTCGCGACGGAGCAGGTGTATTGAGCCGCGGTCTGACCCTTCAGGCCGGGGATGAGCTGAGCAGCCGGGGCGGAATCTTCCGGCGTGGCCGAGGGGTCGGGCGTCGCCGAGGGATCCGGGGTCGTCGGGGCGGGCGCGTTCGGGTCGAGCTCCGAGCCGCCGTTCGCGCCGACCGCGTTGGAATCGAGGGCGATCGGCACGTCGGCCTTGATCGCGTCGAACAGCGCCTTCGCGGTCGAGGTGATCGGCTGCACCTTGCCGAGGAAGATGCCCGTGCCGCCAGTGCGGCTCGGGTATTGCACCATTGCGATGTTCTCGAGCGGGATGTTCTTCAGGACGAGCGCGATCGAGACGAGGGTGTCGAGGCGGCCGAAGCCCTCTGACAAGGTCATGTTCTGCGTCGCTGCCTGAGCGATGCCGTAGAGCTTGCCGAAGTCGGTGAGGGTGTCGTCGCTCTTGATCTTGCGCACGAGCGACGAGAGAAAGACTTGCTGCGAGCTGATCCGACCGAGGTCGCTGCCGTCGCCGACACCGTGGCGGGAGCGGAGGAACGCGAGGGCGTTCCAGCCTTGAAGCGTATGGGCTCCTGCGGTCGGGAGATTCAGGCCCGTGTAGGGATCGAGGATCGGTTCGTTGATGCAGACCTCGACACCGCCGACGGCATCCGACATCGCGATGACCCCGTTGAAGGTGATCAACCCGGCGAATTGGATCTGCAACCCGGTGAGGTTCTGCACGGTCTCTACGGTGCACGAGAGCCCGCCGTAGTAGAGCGTCGTATTGATCGGCTCGCCCGTCGCGGGACCGCCGTTCTCGCACTCCGGGAGCGGTACGACCATGTCACGCGGGATGCTGACGAGAACAGCGCTCTTCTGATCCTGAGCGACGTGCAACAGCATGTTGACGTCGTTGAGCGTGGAACTTTCCTTGCCGAAAGCGTCGCCTTGACCGTCGCGGGTGTCGCTTCCGACGATCAGGATGTTGAACCCACCCTCGATCGCGGCGATCGCGGGTGGGGGGCCCTGGGTGTCGAACTCGATTTCGACGGTGTCGATCTGCGACTGCAGCTGCCAGGTGGCGATACCCGCGACGGAGACCCCCGACACCATGACGACGGCGAGACCACTCGCAACGATGGCGAGCAGCGCCTTCCATGCCGCGCCGCTCTTGAGGCGACCGTGCCGCGCGACACCCGCGGGTTCGGGGGTGCGCGGGGAGCGCTGACGCAGTTCGCTCACGGCGGTCCTCGTTTCTACAGCGGGCGGGCGGGAGCTGCGGAGGGCGTGGGATTCGAACCCACGAGACATTTCTGCCCACCAGTTTTCAAGACTGGCTCCATCGGCCGCTCGGACAGCCCTCCCTGGCGAATCCGAATCCTGATCGTAACGGACCTGAGGGCAACTAACCCTGGAAATGCCGTGTGAGCGCGTCGGCGAGGCCGCCCTCGAGAGGCCGCGTCACGTCGATCACACGCCGCCCGATCACCAGACGGCCGGACGGCTTCACGGTGAAGTCGCGGCGTTCTGGAACCTTTCCCCTTCCACGGCGTATGGGTCGAAGTGCGGAATATTGGCGGCCTCCGCCGCGATCACACGCGCTGGCCTGAAGCCGTCCAGCAAGCCGGATAGCTCCCCGGTCGCGAGTTCCTCCGCCGCGAGGCGACCCATGATCGCCCCCATCGTGATACCGCTGTGCATCGACATCACATAGAGCCCCGGAGTCTCATCCCAATGGCCGACCACCGGGAGCCCATCGAGCGGATACGGTCGCGAGGCGACTTGCACCCGCTCGCTCCGCACTCGGCTGGCGTCGAAGTCGGAGATCCGATCAGCCGCGCGCTCGAACAAATCCCTGATGGCGCCCTCCGGCAGAGTCCAGCTATCCCTATCAATCTGATCGTCGCCGCCTTTCGAACGGATCATGACGCGAGATCCCGAGTCGGGTCGGATGCTCAGACCCGGCAGGTGGAGGATCGTCGAGAGAGCCGATGCCCCCGGCGAGGTGATGACCGAGACCCCGGGCGAACCTTCCGTCTGAAATACGATGCCCCGGCGCGCGAGTAGGGCTCCGATGCCCGAGCCGGCCGCGAGCACGACGACGTCTGCCTCCAGCTGCTCGCCCCCGCCCGCCACGACACCTGTGACGCGCTCGCCCGCGCTCAGCAGATCGATGGCCTCGGTGGAGGAACGCACGGACGCTCCCAGCGCGACCGCAGCCGAGAGGAGGTCATGGATGAGTTCGGGGATCGCGATGAAACCCTCAGAGGGGAAGAAGGCCGCAAGCTCGTACTCGTCGCGTACCCGAATCACCGGATCGAGCCGAGTGAGGTCGGCCGGCGACACGGGAATGGCGGCGTAGCCGTACGAGTGCAATCGCTCGATCCGCTCGAGGAGAGCCGCGGCATCGTCCGCGGTCGCCGCCACGTGCACGTTGCCGACGGGCCGCAGCCACGAAGAGCCGCGCAACTCGCGATGGATCGCGGCCCACTCGGCGATCGACATCACGTTGAGGTCGTGGTAGCTCCGCAGCTTCTTGTTGTTTGAGTTCAGCCACGCGAAGCTCGCGGAACTTGCGGCATCGCCCGGAATCCCCTTGTCGACGATCGTGACCGTGACCCCGCGTTTGGCGAGCTGGTACGCCACGGAGGCGCCGAGGACCCCGGCTCCGACGACGACGGCTTTCATGCTGTTCCTTTCTGATTGACGCCTTGCCACGTGGATGCGGAAGGCACGAGGGGCCGACGGCCCGACGAATAGACGACTTCGCCGTCGACGAGGACGAGTGCGATGTCGGCGAGACTGCTCGCCGATGCGACGACGATGTCGGCGGCGAATCCGGGCCGCAGCAGGCCGCGGTCCACCCCGATGCGGGGGAGTGCTCTCCCGACATTGCCGGTGACGAGCGCGACCGCCTTCTCGATGGGCAGCAGGCGCATCTGAACGAACCCTGCGACGAGCTCCCATACACCGTCCCAATGGCCAGCGGCGTAGTCGGTCGCGACGATGTCGATGAGGTCCTCTTGCGCAAGGGCGATCAGACGCTCCGGCGTCCTGAGCACTCCCGTGCCCGCCGTCCACGCATCGAAAGTGTCGACCTCGACGTACCCACCGTGCTGGCGGATCCATCGCGCGCTCGCGACCGTCTCGTCGGTGTCGTACGTGGAATGGTTGGTGTGGCCACCGATGAAGAGGTCGCCGGCGATGGTCGCCGCCTCGCGTGCCGCATCGTCGGAGGGCGCTGAGTTGTGCACCAGGGTGGGGAGTCCGAGCTGGCGCGCGAGGGACGCCGATCGCACGACCCCCTCCAGGGCGATCGCGAACGACGGCAGCACCGAGCGCTCGATCAACTCGACGAGCCGGTCGACGTCGAGACCGGCGAGCCCGTACTCGACGATGAGGGATGAGAGACGGCTGCGGTCGGGCGTCCCGGGCCGGATGTGGCGACCGAGTGCCGCGAACTTGAGTGCCTGGGCCTGGGATTGCGTGATCCGGGTGCCCGTTGCCTTCTCAATCGCGGCGGGGATGTAGATGTAATCCTGACCGCCGCCGCCGAGAGTCATCCCGGCGCCGACCTCGCCGATGACAACGGCCCCGCGCTCGTTCATCTCCGTCGCCGTCATTGCGCGGTGCTCGGCACCAAGTCCCGAACCGTCGCAGGCGTCGGCTGCTTCGAGCATCGGCTCGAAATGAATCGTCGACAGCTCGACCTTGACGGGCTGGATGCCGCGAACCCGAGCGTTCTCCTCCGGCACCTTGAAACCGTCGAGATCAACGACCGTCGTGTGGCCTTGAGCGAGATGCCGCCGCAGATTCCCGAGGGACTCGGCGGTCGACACTCCCGGAGTTCCACTCGCGAACCTCGGACCAGGGGCGGTCGCGTGCGCGTGGATGTCGATCCCGCCCGGCACGGCGAGGCGTCCGGCGAGGTCGATCTCGGTGTCACCCGGGCCTCCCGTGAGTTCCGCCGGAGACACGGCGGCGATCACGCCGCCGTCGATCGCTATCGAGCCGCGGAACGGCTTCGACCGACCGTCGCCCACAACGATCTCAGCGTTCCTCAGAATCAGCATTTCCGTGTCCTCATCTCACGCCCCGCCGTCATTACCCGCAGCCGTGCATACAATCGCTCCGGGGTTCCGGCGCTGGCGCGGAGTTCGGCATCCGCCCAGCGCTCGTGCTTGGCGCGGACGCCTGCCTCGTCGAGTCCGTCGGAGGCGGGATCGAGGAAGTTGCTCACGTCGACGGCAGCCTCGAGCCTGGAGCCGCCACGCGTCTCGACCACGATCGAACGGTGCTCCGAAAGCGCGAAATGCTGAAGTCCGGCGTAGCGCAGTATCCGCGGACGTTCTGCAGAGGAACCCCAGGCCGGCCCCGGTTCCAGTCCCGAGAGCAGGAGCGCGAAGGTGCCGGGAAGGCTGAATGCCACGTCGGCCGGTCCGCGCAAATCCGAGTCGGTGAACCTCTCGACGTCTCTCGGACCCGTCACGGTGATGGCCGCGATCTCGTCATCTCCCGGGAGTTCAGGCAGAAGCGAAGCGAGGGAACTGAGGTACTCCTGGATGTGCCAGCACGCGGGGAACCTCTTGAATCCGACTCGAAGCACGGCGGGCTTGGCGATCAGCTCATCGACGGAGCGCCACCGGTCCGAGCCGGCCATTCGCCACATCCCCACGTTTCCCTCGAGTGGATCGGTGACGCCGTGCTGGCCGGCCACCGCCAGATCGACGGCGAGCACTCCGCCGGCTGCCGCCCAGCCGAGGTTGTTCTTGAGCGCTGGGACGGGTCGGTCGTACCACTTCGCTGTCGTCGGTAGCAGCGAGTGCGAAACGCCGACCCCGAGAGTACGCTCCAGCGCGGCGTCGTCGAGCTCGAGGGCGACGGCGACGCCGATCGCCGCAGCGAGGGTGTCCCACACACCGACCGATCGCACCAGGGAGGCCTGCTCGGGGTCCGGATACGCCGCCGCCGCGAGCATCCCGTGAACCTCGTAGCCAGCCGCGATCCCGCGGAGCAGTCGCTCCGACGGCAGCGTGTCGCGCACCCCGGCCGCGAGCACCGCACCGACGACCGGCGACCCGGGGTGCCCGATAAGCGTGTCGTCGAAATCCAGCGCGTTGCCGGCCTGACCGTAGAGAAAGGCCTGCGCGAACGCGCCGCCGCTACCGCCGAAGGAACGCGGTACCGCCTCTGCTGTGGGTGCGTGTTGCTCGAGGTCACGTCCTGCCGAGAAGCAGGTCAGGCTGTCCATGAGACACAGTTCGGTGCGCAGCATCACTTCTGCTTGCCAGGCTTCGTCCCGAAGGCGAGAAGCGCGCGCTACGAGCTCGCCGGTCACCGTGGTCGCCATCAGTAGCCGCGAGTCGCGTCGAGGCGTGGATCGAGGCGGTCACGCAACTGCTCGCCGAGCACGTTGACGAGCGCGACGGCGACGACGAGGGCGGCGCCGGGGAGGGTGGCGATCCACCAGGCCGTTCCGACCAGGGCCCGGCCCTCCGACGCCATGCTGCCCCACGACGGCTGCGGAGGCTGCACGCCGAGGCCGAGGAAGGAGAGCGAACCCTCCATGAGCATCATCATGCCGAAGTCGAGGCTCGCGTAGACGATCACGGACGGGACGATGTTGGGCAGGACGTGCCGAGCGATGATGCGGAGGTGAGACGCCCCGAGGAGCCGCGCGCTCGCGACGAACTCCTGCTGCCGGATCACGATCACCTGGCTCACGACGATCCTCGCGTACAGGATCCAGCCGGCGATCGCGAGCACCAGCACGACGTTGGCCGTGCTCGGCCCGAGCGCCGCGATGATCCCGATCGAGAGCACGAGCGACGGGAGAGCGAGCTGGATGTCACCCAGCCGCATGAAGAAGGTGCGGATCGGGCCACCGAAGTATCCCGCGACGAGTCCGATCAGAACACCGGGAACGAGGCGACAGACGACGGCGATCGCCCCGACGCTCATCGACACCTGAGCACCGTGCAGGATGCGAGTCAGGATGTCGCGCCCGAGTTGGTCGGTTCCGAGGAGGTGCGCCGGGGTTCCACCGTCGAGCCAGAATGGCGGAAGCAATCGCGAGGCGAGATCTTGTTCGTTCGGCCCGTAGGGCGAGATCACCGAGGCGAGGCACGCCGCCAGCACGACGAGCGCGAAGAGGGCGGCGGGGAGCAGGAGTCGCCACCCGATGCCGCGTCGCCGGGGAACGGAGACGGACTCGGTCGTGGGCGGTGGTGTCGGGGAGGAGTGCGATGCGATGGCCATCAGCGGGTTCCCACTCTCGTACGCGGATCGAGCCGGGTGTACAGGATGTCGATGGTGAGGTTGATGAGAACGACGATCACCCCGACCACGAGCACGAAAGCCTGGACGATCGGCATGTCGCGGGTCGAGATCGAGGAGAGGGCGATCGTGCTGATTCCCGGCCAGCCGAAGACGGTCTCGGTGACGACAGCTCCGCCCACGAGACTGCCGAGCTCGAGTCCGATCACCGTGATGATCGGCAGTGCCGCGTTGCGTAGCGCATGCCCGAAGACGACGACGCGCGGTGAGGCACCCTTGGCGCGCGCGGTTCGGACATAGTCGGAATCGAGCACCTCGAGCATCGAAGATCTGACGATCCGCGAAAACGTGCCGACGACGAAAGCCGCCAGGGTGATCGCCGGCAAGATGAGGTACTCGGGGCCGCGAAAGCCCGATGTCGGGAGCAGCCGCAACGTGGCGCTGAAGACCAAGACCATCACGATGCCCAACCAGAACGTCGGGAGCGACTGGAAGAACACCGACCCCCCGATCACGATGCGGTCGAACACGCTGCCGCGGCTCACAGCGGCGAGCACTCCGACGACCACCCCGATGACAGCCGCGAGCGCGAGTGCGGTCACGACGAGCAGGAGCGTCGCCGGCAGCGCTCGGAGGATGACCTCGAGGGCTGGGCGACCACTGCTGTACGACGTGCCGAGATCGCCTTGCGCGGCATTGATCAGCCAGTCGACGTATTGCACCGGGATCGGCCGGTCGAAGCCGTTGGCTTCCCGAATCTCCTGGATCTGCGCCGGGGTGGCGTCCTCCCCGGCGAGGAGGACGGCAGGGTCGCCCGCCAGGTACACCAGCAGGAACGTGATCGCGGTGATGCCCAGGATCACGAGGATGCTGTGCACGAAGCGTCGCGTGAATTGGCGGACCATGCCGTCCTCCTCTCGATAGCCGAAATGTGGGACCGAACGGACTACGGCGCGGTCGTCACGCCGGCGAGGTAGATCGCTCCGTCGGCGCGAGGCGTCCAGACGATCGAGTCGCTCGTTCCGAAGATGTGGTCCGTGCTGTAGAGGAACAGCGACGGCGCGATCTCCTTGAGTTCGGCGTTCAGCTCGTCATAGGCCGCCTGACGCTCAGCGCGGTCCGGGATGCCGCGGGCCGCGGCGATCAGCGCGTCGGTCTCCGGCGTGTTGAAGTACAGGCCGCGCCGTGCCCCGTCGAGATCCAGGCCGAGTGCGTAGTCGGCATCCATCAACAGGTTCGTGTTCGATCGCACGAAGAGCTCGTTCGGGGCCATGGTGCCCTCCAGCCACGTGTCCTGGAAGTAGCCGGGGTCGAACGTCGTCGTGACGTCGATACCGACCTCGCTGAGATCCGACGCCACGGCCTGCCACATGGGGTTCAGATCCTCGAACCGGTTGACGAGCTCGAGTTGGAGCTCCCCTTCCCCGTATCCAGCCGCTTCGAGCAGTTCCCGTGCGCGGTCGGGATCGTACGGATAGGGCTCGATGCTCGCGCTGTAGCCGAAGATGCTCGCGCCGTACTGCTGCCCGATCGGGGTCGCGTATCCGCCCAGCAACTGCGCGGTGATGGCTTCCTTGTCGACCGCATAGTTCAGCGCCTGCCGCACGCTCTCATCGGTCAGTGGGCCTTCGAGCGTGTTGAGCGAGAACCAGTAGCTGAGATTGCCGTCGACCGATTGAACGGAGATGCCGTCGGACGCCTCGACCGCGTCCGCGAGATCGGCCGTGAGCGCGGTGGCGATGTCGATCTCGCCGCTCTGAAGCGAGCTGAGCTGGGTGGCCGGCTCGGCGATGAAACGGAACTCGACCTCGCTCGGGATGGCCTCGGTTCCCCAGTAGTCGCAGTTCGCGGTGAGCACCACGCTGTCGCCCTGGTTCCAGGACTGGAAGGCGAACGCTCCCGTGCCGACGGGATTCTGCCCGAACTCGACGGTTCCGACCTCTTCGACGACGTCGGCGGGGGTGATGTAGATGAGGGTCGCGAGTGACTGGATGAAGGCGGCGTCGGGTGATGCGAGAGTGAACTCCACCTCGTGGTCGCCGACGGCCGTCGTCGTCTCGACGTTGCTGACGTAGGTCTTCTGCTTCGATCCGAGCTCGGCGTCGTTCGCGATGCGGTCGAAGGTGAAGACGACATCATCCGCCGTGAAGGCGGACCCGTCGTGCCACGTGACGTCATCGCGCAGCGTCACGGTGTAGGTCGTTTCGTCGACTTGCTCGAACCCCGTCGCGAGGGCGGGCTCGATCTCCATGTCGTCGTTCAGCCGGAACAGTCCGTCGAACAGATTGCGACTCACCTGCGCGAACATCACGAGCGTGTCGAAGTTGGGGTCGAGACTCGCCGGCTGCGTGGGCGAGAGGAGGTTGACCGTGATGGACTCCCCCGATCCGCACTCGGCGGAGGAGCCGTTCGGCGAGTCGCCCGGTGAGGTCGTGCAACCCGTCGCCGTCAAGGCGAGGGCGGCCGTGACGCCCGCCGCGGCGAGCAATCGTACGTTGATCATGTCTGCTTGTCCTCTTTCGGAATGGATGAATGGCGTTGCAGGTGGTGGCGCGGACGGTGCGCGAAGTCACGTCCGTTTCGCTCGCGGAGAGGCCCGGGATACGGGGATCTCCGCGTCGGATCGCTCATCCGGGTTCATGGCCCGACGAGGTGTCTAGCTGAGGGACTGCTGCCCGCAGAGCCCTGGTGTAGTCGTGTGCCGGGTGGTCGATCACATCGGTCACCGCTCCCGACTCCACGACTCGGCCCTGGTTCATGACGACGACTCGGTCACCGATGTGCCGTGCGAGCGCGATGTCGTGGGTGATGAACAGATAGGTGAGTCCCTCCTGGTCTTGGATGTCGAGGAGGAGGTCGACGATCTGCGCGCGCACGGACACGTCGAGAGACGTGACGGGCTCGTCGCAGACCAGGAGCTTGGGGCGGAGGGCAAGAGCGCGCGCAATGGCGATTCTCTGCCGTTGGCCACCCGAGAATTGATGGGGGTATCGGTCGGCGTATCGCGCGGGCAGTCCGACGAGATCGAGCAGTTCGACCGCGCGACGACGAGCGTCGGCGCGGGATGACGTCAGACCGTGAATCACGAGGCCCTCGGTGACCAGGTCGGCGACTCTCATTCGCGGGTTGAGCGACGCGTAGGGATCCTGGAAGACCATCTGGATGTCGCGCCGTACGGCACCCCAGGTGGACGTCGACGCACCGACGAGCTCGGTACCGTCGAAGACGATGCGTCCGTGCGTCGGATTGAGCAAGCCGACGACGCAGCGTGCCAGCGTCGACTTACCGCTGCCCGACTCCCCGACGACGCAGAGGGTCTCACCGGAACGAATCGACAGACTGACATCGTCCACGACGGGCGGAGCAGCGCGGCGACGACCGCGCCTGGCGAACGAATGCGTCAGTTCCGCCACCTCCAGGAGCGGACTCGTCGGCGCGCCGGGGCGGCGTGTTTCGAGCGGTTGCCGCAGTGGCCCGGAGAGTGTCGGCGTCGCGCGCCACAACATCCGCGTGTACTCCTCGCGCGGCTCTCGGACGAGACTCGCCGATGGTCCTGCCTCGACGACTCGGCCGTCGCGCATCACGACGATCTCGTCGGCGATGCTCGACACGAGCGCCAGATCGTGGCTGATGAAGAGAATGGATGTGCCGAACTCGCCAACGACCTCGGCGAGCAGATCGACGATCTGCTTCTGAACGACGACATCGAGCGCTGTGGTCGGCTCG
>CAZCEE010000009.1:0-22117 GCA_964497165.1 uncultured Schumannella sp.
GAGCAGCCGCACGAAGAAGTCCAGCACCGGGCCGTCGGAGCCGACCGTGGCCGCGGCGCGCAACGGACCGGTGAGGTCGACGTCTGCCGCGACCGGAGCGGTCTCGAACACGACCACGTCGTCGCGTTCACCGAGCGCCGACTCGTCGGGCATGTGGGCGAGGAAGGCGAACGCGTTGCCGACGCTCGACGGCACCAGGTCGGCGGGGTCGTGGATCCACTCGAGCCCCTCGGAAGCGCCGGGCTCGCCGGCGACGAGCTCGCCAACGACGAGGCGTCCCTCGGCGGTGGCGGCGAGCACCTGTTCCGTGGTTCCGGCCGGCGGCCACGTCGCGCTCTCGCGCATCCCCGGCGTGTGCGCGAGATTCCAGCTGACCCGCGGGATGTCGTCGGGCGAGCCGTTGCCGCGCACGAAGACGTCGAAGAACGCCAGCGCCGGGTCGAGCAGTCTCGGCAGCAGGGCGCGCTGTTGCTCGGGGGTGCGCTCCTCGACGCGGGTGTCGGCGGGGTCGGCGATGCCGTGGGCCTCGTGGTCGATCGACTCGATGCGCAGGTAGTGGTTGAGCGCCCACGCCGGACGCGTGCGGATCTCGGCGATGTCGGCCCACGACAGTGGTGCGCAGTTGTCCCACCACCCCACCGTCTGCAGGGTCGGCACCGGTCGCGCGTCGAACGCGCTGGCCCGGGGGAAGCGCGGCAGGTGCACCGCGTGCGGGTACCACTGGTCGTAGGAGATCGAGCGGGCGCCGAGCTGCTCCATGACCTCCTCGGCCTGCGCGCTGAACGGACGGCGCTCGAGGTCGAGCGGCCAGAAGTAGGTGTCGTTCGAGTGGAAGTAGGTCAGCGGGTAGAGGTAGGTGATCGCCCACTCCACGGGTCCGACGCGCGAGCCCGGCTCGAACCGCACCGGCTCGCCGAGCTGGGTGCCGGACACCCGCGGGGCGATCGCGACGAGCGCCGGGTGCTCGGTCGCCGCGGCGGCGAATTGCGTGTACCCGTAGTAGCTGTCGCCCCACATCGCGACCCGCCCGTTCGACCAGGCCTGGTGGGTGATCCAGTCGAGGGTGTCGTAGCCGTCGTCGGCCTCGTTGACGAACAGCAGGGCGTCACCTTCCGAGCGGTACTTGCCCCGCACATCCTGAGCCACGACGCGATACCCGTGCGCCATGAAGTACTCGGCCACCAGCGGGATGAAGGTGTAGGCACCGCTTTTGTCGTAGGGCAGCCGGATGAGGATGGTGTCGCCGGGCGCGTCCTGGTCGGTCTGCGGGTCGGGCAGGTAGACGTCGGTGGCCAGGCGGATGCCGTCGCGCATGCGCACGAAGACCTCACGCGCCAGCGGGCTCACCGGTTCGGGGCCCGAACGCACGATCTGCGATCCGGCACTGATGATCGGGCTCACACCGCACGCTCCTCGTTGATCGAGTTCGCGCCGTCGACGACGAGGAGCTGGCCGGTGAGGTACGAAGCACCCTCGGCAGCCAGCATGGCGACGACATGGGCGACCTCATCGGGAGTGCCCGAGCGACCGACCGGCGTCGCGGCGCCCATCGCGCGCTCCCGCTCGGTGGCCGACCCGGTGTCGATCCAGCCCGGGGCCACCGCGTTGACGGTGACGCCGAATGCGGCGGTGTCGACGGCCGCGGCCCGCGTCAGGCCCAGCAGCCCGGCCTTGGCCGCGTGATAGGCGACGTCGCCGCGGTACGCCTGAACCGGACCGGAGACGGAGGCCACGGTGACGATGCGCCCGAACCCGCGGGCGGTCATGCCGGGCACCACGGCGCGGATCATCAGGAACGCCGTCGTGAGGTTGCGCTCGATGCCGGCGTGCCACTGGGCGGTGGTGATCGCGTCGATCGACCCCGGATCCTCCGGCTCGGCCTGCGACGTCATCCCGGCGTTGTTGACGAGCACGGTGATCTCGCCGAACCGTTCCCGCGCGGCACCGACGACAGCGTCAACGCCGGCCTGGTCGGTGACGTCGGCCACGACACCCTCGGCCTCGATACCGTCAGCGCGCAGCTCGGCGACCCGCTCGAAGATGCGGTCGGTGGTCGACGTGATGACGACGCGGGCGCCGTCTGCCCCGAGGCGGCGTGCGACCGCCATCCCGATTCCGGTGGGGCCGCCGGCGCCGGTGACGACGGCGACCGACGCGGGGGAGGGTGTCATGCGGTCCTCAGTTCTCTCCGGTGGTGCAGACTGGTACGAACGTACAACTATTGCACGCCGAGACGAAGGACACGATGCCCGCTTCCTCCGCACTGTCGGCGAAAGGCGCCGACCGGCGCGCCCGCATCCTGGATGCCGCGATCACCATCATCGGCAGCCGCGGCCTCGCGCAGCTGTCGATGCGCGCCCTCGCCCAGGAGGCGGGAATGCCGCTCGGCGCGATCGGCTACTACTTCGACGACAAAGAGCAGCTGATCGCCGAGGCGTTCCACCGGCACGCGCAGCGGGAACTGGAACGCGTCACACGAACGGTCGCGTCGATCGGCGACGCCGGGTCGGCCGCCGACCTCGCGCGCGTGCTCGCCGGGTTCGTCATCGACGGGTTGCACCCCGTGGGCACCGAGCTGATCGCCGAGTATGAGTTCCTCCTCGAGGCGACCCGGCGCCCCGAGCTGGCGCGCGCGTCGACCGCCTGGCTGCAGGCGCTCCGCGACCGGCTGCACGAGACCGTGCGCGCACTCGGCTCACCCGACCCTGCTGCCGACACCCGCATCCTGCTCGCCGCGGTGGCGGGACTCGAGGTCGACAACCTGCAACAGACGGGAGTCTCGGCGGCGCAGGTCGATACGATCACGGCGACCTTCGCGCGGCTGCTCGACGGGCTCAGCCGGGAGTGGCGGGGGCCTCGAGGGCTCGTCTGAGCTCGGGGGGCGCTGCTCGTCGGTGATCGGTTCCGGGCCCATTGAACGCCTTGACGCGCGCGCCGTGAGAACCGCTCGGCCGTCAGACCGCCGGCTGCTGCTGGGTGATGCAGTGGATGCCGCCCCCACGCGCGAAGAGCGCGCGGGCATCCACGCCCACGACCTCGCGGCCCGGGTACTGCTCGCGCAACACCTCGAGCGCGCGCTCGTCGGCCGGGTCGTCGAAGGTGCAGGCGATCACCCCGCCATTCACCAGGTGGTGGTTGACGTAGCTGTAGTCGACCCATCCCTCGTCGTCACGCAGCACCTCGGGCGCCGACAGGTCGACGATCTCGAGGGTGCGACCCTTCGCATCCACCGCGGCGCCCAGGATCTCGCGCACCTCGCGACTCACCGCGAAGTCCGGATGCGACGGGTCGCGCTGGTCGTGCACGAGAACGACCCCGGGCCGCGGGAACGTCGCCACGATGTCGACGTGTCCGCGCGTGCCGAAGCGCTCGGAGTCGCGCGTCAGACCCCGCGGCAACCAGATCGGCGTGGTCGCCTCGATCGTGCGCGCCAGCTCGGCTTCGACATCGGCCGCCGACATCCCCGGATTGCGACCCGGATCGAGCTGGACCGTGCGGGTCAGCAGCACCGTGCCCTCCCCGTCGACGTGGATGCCGCCGCCTTCGTTGACCAGCGCCGACGCGATGCGCTCGACGCCGGCCGCGGTCGCGACCACCTCGCCGACGTGCTCGTCGTGATCCCAAGACGCCCAGTCCTGCGCACCCCACCCGTTGAACACCCAGTCCACCGCGGCGACCCGATCCCCGTCGCGCACGAAGGTCGGACCCATGTCGCGCATCCAGGCGTCGTCGAGCGGAGCGACGACGTACTCCGGATCCGTGCCGAGGTAGCCCCGCACGACGTCGACGTCGGCGGGGTCGACCACCATGGTCAGCGGCTCGAACCGCAGCACCGCAAGGGCGACATCCGCCCAGGCCCGCCGCGCCTCCTCGGCCTCGGCCGAGCTGTCGCCGAGGGTATAGCCCCCCGCCGGCCAGGCCATCCAGGTGCGTTCGTGCGGGTCGCCTTCGTGCGGCATGCGCCAGGTCATCCGATGGTCCTCTCGATCAGTGAAGGTGTGCGGGGCGGGGCGACCCGGCTGGGCGCGACAGCCTCGAACGCCGCCGCCATCCGCAGCAGCGACGAGTCGTCATAGCCCCGTCCGGCGAACGTGAGCCCGACCGGCATCCCGGTGTCGTCCATGAGCCCCATCGGCACCGTGACGGTCGGGATGCCGAAGTGGCGGATCGCGAGGTTGCCGTTCGCCACCCAGACGCCGTTGCGCCAGCCGAGGTCGGCGGACGCGGGGTTCACGTCCATGTCGGCCGGGGCGACGTCGGCGACCGCGGGGAAGACGACGGCGTCGAGACCGAGGCCGTCCATCCACTCCTCGAGGTCGACGCGCCGCGTGCGCTCGAGCCCCTCGAGACCGTCGGCGAGACCGGGGATCGTCGCGATGTCCGTGATCGGATGCTCGCGCACCAGCGCCGGGTAGCTCGCGAGGTCGTCATCGAAGCCGTCGTAGCGGTCGGGCAGCGCGCCCGGCGGGTGCGGGAAGATCAGCGCGCCATCCACCACCGTCAGATCGGGGATGCGGGGGTCGCCGTTCGCCCGCAGGAAGTCGTCCCACGCCCACGCCGAGAGATCGGTGATCTCGTTCCAGAGGTACTCGGGCGACACGAAGCCGCGGGTCGCGATCGTCGGGGCGCCGGCGCGATCCGCCTCGTAGTTCGACACGACGGGGAAATCGACCTCGACGACGGTGGCACCGTGACGCTCGAGGGCGGCGCGCGCGCTCTCCCAGAGGGCGATCACCGACGGATGCGTCTCGATCCGGCGGCCGGTCGGGCCTCCGATGCCGGCAGTACCCGTGCCGGCGTCGGGGTCGGCGTTGATGTACATGCGCGGCACGCCGACGCGGCGGCCCGTCAGCTCGCCCGTCGCTGCCGCGAGGTCGGCCGGCAGGAGATCGGGAAACGAGCGGGGCCGCACGGCGGAGGGGGAAGGGATCGGCACCCAGGGCTGCGAGCGCCAGAAGTCGCCGCGCCGCTCGGGGTCGTCCGCGACGATCACGTCGAGCACCTCGAGCAGATCGGCCATGGTGCGGGTGTGCGGAACCACGACATCCTGGGTCGGCACGAGCGGCCAGTTGCCGCGGGTCGAGATGACCCCGCGCGACGGGGTGTAGGCGCAGAGCGCGTTGTGCGACGCCGGCCCACGGCCGCTCGACCATGTCTCCTCGCCGAGACCGAACGCGGCGAAACTCGCGGCCGTCGCGGTGCCGGATCCATTGGAGGAACCCGACGCGAACGGAGCGGTGAGGTACTCCGCCGAGTAGGGGCTCTCGGCGCGCCCGTAGAACCCGCGCTGCATCCCCCCGCCGGCCATCGGGGGCATGTTGGTGAGACCCAGGCAGATCGCGCCGGCGGCGCGCAGCCGCTCGATCGCGAAGGCGTCGCGGCGGGCGACGAGTTCGGCGAATGCCGGGCTGCCGGAGGCGGCGGTCAGGCCCCGCACCAAGTAGCTGTCCTTCGCGGTGTACGGGATGCCGTCGAGCGGCCCGAGGAGGGCACCCGCGCGGCGGCGGACATCGGCGACGCGCGCCTCGGCGAGAGCCTCCGGGTTGCGCACGACGACGGCGTTCAGGGCGGTCGCGGTGCCGGGTTCGTCGTAGACGTCGATGCGCTCCAGATAGGCCTGCACGAGCTGCTCGCTCGTGACGACGCCGTCGCGCATGGCCGCTCGCAGCTCGGCGATGCTCGCCTCGTGCACGTCGAATACCACCGGGTCACCTCTCGGTCGAAACTTGTTGATCGCTTGATCAACTCCCCTGCACCGTACAGAATCGATGGCGATGCCGTCAACAGCCCGACCCCCCTCTCGACGTTCCGCCGCGGAACGGAACGCCGAGATCGCCGAGACCGCGCGCCGCATCGCCCTCACCGACGGACTGCCGGCCATCACCCTGCGGTCGGTCGCGGCCGGGATGGGCGTCGCCCCGGCGCTCGTCGCGCACTATCAGCCGAGCATGGATGTCGTCGTCGCCGACGCGTTCACCGCCGTCACGGTCGCTGAACTCGGAGAACTCGACCAGTTCGCGCACCGGTACACCGACCCCGTCAATCAGCTCTCCATGTTGCTGACGACACTGCTCGACGGGTCACGCGCCGGGGTCTCGCTGGTCTGGGTGCAGTCCTGGTCGCTCGGTGAACGCAACGAGGTGCTCGCTCAGCGGGTGCGGGAGCAGATGGATGCCTGGCGCGAGTTCCTCGCCGCCATCATCCGCGAGGGCACGACGCGCGGGGCCTTCCGCGCGGAGGATCCGGCGGCGGCTGCGGGTCAGATCCTCGGCATGATCGACGGGATCAACGCCCACTCGGTCGTCGGCTGGACGGGATCCGATCGCATCGACCTCATGGAACGCTCGGTGGAGGCAGTACTCGACGCGACGCGTGGCAGTCTCGCCGCGTCGCGGGCTCGGCTATGACGAGGCTGCCGTTCGGCGCTGCGGGGTCCAGCCCTCGCGGGGCACGCTGTCGCGCAGCACGCGGGTATAGGCCTCCTGCGGCGCGTCGAGAACGCGAGCGGTCGGGCCCGACTCGACGACCGTGCCCATCCGCATGACGACCACCTCGTCGGCGATCTGCCTCACGACCGCGAGATCGTGCGTGACGAACAGGTACGAGACCCCCGTCTCGTCGCGCACGTCGGCGAGCACGTTGAGCACCTGAGCCTGCACCGAGACGTCGAGCGCCGCGACGGCTTCGTCGAGAACCAGAACCCGTGGCTCGGTCGCCAGCGCCCGAGCGATGCACACCCGTTGCCGTTGGCCGCCCGACAGCTCGCTCGGCAGTGCGGCCCGCGCGCGGGCAGGCAACTTCACCAGCTCGAGCAGCTCGGTGACGCGCGCGCTACGCCGCGCCGCATCCCAGTCGAAGTGGGTGCGGATGAACTCGTCGATCGCACTGCCGACCGTCTGCCGCGGGTCGAGGGATCGGTACGGGTTCTGGAACACGAGCTGCACCTGGCTGGCCAGGTCGCGACGCTCGCCGGCACTCGGACGCGACGGCCGCGGCTCGCCGAAGATGCGCACCTCGCCCCTGGTCGGTCGCTCGAGCCCGACGACCATCCGCGCCACCGTCGTCTTGCCCGACCCCGACTCCCCGACCAGTGCGAGGGTCGTGCCCTGCTCGAGCCGGAACGAGACCTCGTCGACGGCGTGCACCTCTTGTCGGCGTACCCACCCTCCGCGCACGAAGGTCTTCGACAGCCGAACCGCCTCGACGGCCGGGGTCTGCTGAGTGGTCATGCGTACCGTTCCCCCCACTGCTCGGGATCGGCGACCGGCAGCCGGTCGACGCGCGTCTCGATGCTCGGGCGGCAGGCGAGCAGCGCCCGGGTGTACGGCTCGCGCAGCTCGCCGGCGCGCAGCTGCGCGGGCGTCAGCTCTTCGACGACGCGCCCGCGATACATGACGAGGATGCGATCGCACACCGACGCGACGAGTTCGATGTCGTGGCTGATGAGGATCATCGCCGCCCCCGACTCGCGACGCACGTCGGCCAGAAGCGCCAGCACATCCGATTGGGTCGTGACGTCCAACGCTGTCGTCGGCTCGTCGGCGAGGATGATGCCCGGCCGGGTCGAGGCGACGGACGCGATCATCACGCGCTGCAGCATCCCGCCCGAGAGTTCGTGCGGGAACCGTCGCATCACGTCACCGGGGTCACGGATGCCGACGTCGCTGAGCCAACGGGTGGACCGCTGCCAGTGCTCGCTGCGCTCGGCCCGAGGTCGGCCGACGGATCCCTCGGTCATGAAGTCGCCGATGCGCCGCACGGGGTTCAGCGCGGCGTGCGGATCCTGGAAGATCATCCCGACGTCGCGGCGACGGTAGGCGCGCAGCTCGGCGGGCGTCAGCACGAGCACGTCGCGTCCCCCGTGCTGGATGCTGCCGCCCATGATGCTCTCGTCGGGCGTGAGCATCATCAGCGATCGCA
This sequence comes from uncultured Schumannella sp., assembly GCA_964497165.1. Classification (GTDB taxonomy): domain Bacteria; phylum Actinomycetota; class Actinomycetes; order Actinomycetales; family Microbacteriaceae; genus Pseudolysinimonas_A. Next base: position 7,921 of record CAZCEE010000009.1, read on the forward strand.
CGGTCATCGACTTTCCGGAGCCCGATTCTCCGACGATGCCGAGCGTCTCGTCGGCGCCGAGTTCGAACGAGATGCCCCGCAGGATCTCGGGCTCGTCCGAAGCCGGCACGGTGAGCGTCAGGTCGGACACCCGCAGCACGGCGCTCATTTCGACCCCGGCTTTCGGGCGGCGCGCCGGGCCGGCCGCGACGACAGCGCGTCCCCGATCAACAGGAAGCTGACCACGGCGACGACGAGCAGGCAGCCGGCGAGCAGCGCCTCCTGCGGGTAGCCGCGCACGATGCTCGACTGGCCGGTCTCGATCATCTTTCCCCAGTCGGGAGTCGGCTCCTGCACGCCGAGGCCCAGATAGGAGATGCCGGCGAGTTCGATCATGGCGAATCCGAAGGCGGTCGTGGACTGCGCGATGATGACGGGCAGCAGGTTGGGGACGAGGTGGCGAATTCCGACGGCCCACGGCCCGATCCCCCCGACCCGCAACGCTTCGACGTAGGGCGCGTTGACTTCACGGAGCGCCGACGATCGCACCAGCCGGGTGACGGGGGCGACGAAGACGATAGCGACGGCGATCGCCGCGGGGATGAGGCCCGGCGAGAACACCGCGACGAGCACGAGCGCGAGCAGCATCGAGGGGAACGAGAAGATCAGGTCGACGAGCCGCCCGATGAGGGCATCCGGCCACCCCCGGTTCCATGCCGCGAGCAGCCCAAGCAATGTGCCGACGGTGGTCGCGCAGACGACCACGATCAGTGGTCCGAGCAGCGCGGTACGCGATCCCCAGATCAGCCGCGACAGCAGATCGCGGCCGCTTGAGTCGGTGCCGAGCCAGTGTTCGGCAGACGGCGGCTTCAGGGCATTGAGAACGTTCGTCGCGCCGGGATCGTGCGGTGAGATGAGCGGCGCGAGCAGGGCGATGAGCACGAAGGCCGCGGCGACGCCGGTCGGGATCCAGAATCTCGCGGTCAGCCGGGCTACGCCGCTCGCTCGGATGCGGGTGATGGCGAAGGTCATCGGACCACCGCCCGGGTGCGGGGATCGAGGAACGTGTAGAGAACGTCGACGATCGCGTTCATGACGAGGAAGGCGAACACCACCAGGAAGCTGATGCTCTGCACCATCGGGTAGTCGCTGCGCGTGATGGCGAGCACCAGCAGCGAACCGATGCCGTCGAGCCCGAACGCCTTCTCGACGATGACGGTGCCGGCGATGAGCGAGGCGATCGTGATGCCGGCGATCGTCGTGACGGGCAGCAGCGCGTTGCGCACGATGTGCCGCCAGAGGATGCCGCGGGGCTCGAAACCGCGGGCGCGGGCCGTGAGCACGTGGTCGCGTCCCGCCTCTTCGATGACCGAGGCTCTCGTGATGCGAGCCATGGCCGCGCTGGCCGCCAGAGCGAGCGTGATCGCGGGCAGCGTCAGATGGTGGAGCCGATCGAGGAAGCCGGAACCGCTGCCGAGAACCGGGAACCAGTTGAGGTACAGCGAGAAGATCGTGATGAGCACGATCGCGATGACGTACGACGGGGTGGCGAGGGCGATCGCGAGGAACGCCGAGATGCCGGTGTCGACCACGCGATTCGAGCGCGCCGCCCACAGCCCCAGGAAGAAGCCGAACCCGACGACGAGCACGCTGCCGTAGATCACGAGAAAGGCGGTGGTCGGCAGGCGACCGGCGACGAGGGAGGTCACCGAGTCCCGGAAGAGGTAGGACTCCCCCAGGTCACCCCGGAAGACGCCCCCGAGCCAATGCGCGTATTGCACCAGCAGCGGTTCGTCGAGCAGGAACCTCTCGCGGAGCGCGGCCACCGCATCCTGATTGCTGGCCTGGGAGCCCAGGATGATCGTGATCGGATCGCCGGGCGCCAGGCGCAACAGGGCGAACGTGGCGAACGACGCGATGAGCAGGGTGAGCGCGATCTGCCCGGCTCGCAGGGCGACGAACATCGCGGTCACCAGCCACACCGGGCGGCGCGCGCGCGCGACCGTGCCGATCGACTGGGTGCTCGGAGCCGCGGGCTGCATGATGCCTGAGAATAGGAGGGTCCGGGACGGACCTCGCAGCAGGCGACCCGCGATTCCATGATGCGGAATTGAGGTCGTGCCCCGCCGAGCGTCTTCGGCCGCGCTTCTAGCATGCGGCGACCGAGTGTTTCCGCATTCTCATTGGAGGTTGCCTTGTCTCATCCCGAGCGCAGTGGCCGGTTGGCCCGTCGCGCAGCGATCACCCTCTCAGCCCTCACCACGCTGACCCTGTTGGCGGCCTGTTCGCCGCCGAACTCCACGCCCAGCACGCCCGTCGCCGACGACTGGATCACGACCACCGAGGCAGCCGACACCGCCGTCGACTCTGTCGCCTGGAACCTCCTCCTCGAGCCGGCGACGATGGATCCCGCCAACTCGAACAACTACGCCGAGAACACGGTGCTCTCCAACCTCTGCGAGAGCCTCCTCAAGCTCAGCCCCGACTTCACCGTCGGCGACGGGCTCGCGTCGTTGACGACCAGCGACGACCGCACGGTGCTCACGCTCGACATCGACCCCGCCGCGACCTTCTGGGACGGCACGCCCGTCACGGGTGACGACGCGGCATACAGCTTGACGCGCAACTGGCAGCCCGAGATCTCGTCGTACTGGGTGAACTACTTCACTGCGGTGACCGGCATCGAGGCGACCGGCGAGCGCCAGGTGACGATCACCCTGAGCCACGCCGATCTGCTGCTCGAGAAGATCCTCGCCACCACGGCAGGCGCCGTGATCCAGCGGGCCCAGGCCGAAGCGGCCGGCGAGCTGCTGGGCACGGCGGACGCGGCGCCGGTGTGCTCGGGGCCGTACACCTTCGTCGAGTGGAAGCAGGGTTCGGAACTGCGCATCCAGAAGAACGCCGACTACTGGCGCGGCGCTGACGCGCTCGTCGAAGAGATCGTCTTCACGTTCCTGCAGGGCGACGCCAGCCAGACCACGGCGATGACCGGTGACGCGGTGCAGGGCATGTACAACCCGCCGTACACGGGCATCGGCCAGCTGGCCTCCCACGGCCAGGTCTTCTACGGCCAGTCGCCGCTCACCTTCCTGGTGACCCCGACGCGCAAGCCCGGGCTGCTGCAGGATGCGCGCATCCGTCAGGCGCTCTTCCTCGCGCTGGATCGCAGCGCGGTGGCCGAGACGGCGTTCGCGGGTGCGGCAGTCGCCTCCCAGAGCCTGGTCGCCGCGTCCTACTACGGTGACGTGACCGCGACGCTCTCGGAGGGCACCGGCGGAAGCGAGGCGGAGCTCGAACTCGCCCGCGAGCTGGTCGAGGAGGCCGGTTCGCCGACCGACCTGATCACCATCGCCGCCTTCACCGGTATCACGGAGTCGATGAACCAGTCGCTGCAGGCGCTGGTCGAGGCCGGCACCGCGATCGGCCTGAACATCGAGTTCAAGTCGATCACGCTGGCCGAGTACTACGCCCTCTTCGGCAACCCCGCCGGGTGGGAGGCGATCGACGCCGACGCCTTCGGGATGCAGGACTACCTGACGGTTCCCGACCCGATGGCGTTCTACGCCCGCTGGGGTTCGGTCGACAACCCGGAGAACTACGGCGGGTACGCCAACGAAGAGCTGGCAGCGCGGATCGCCGAGGCCGGTGCGGAAGCCGACCCGGCAGCGCGAGCCGAGCTGTTGTCGGCACTCGACGCGGATCTCTTCGCGGAGCTGCCGCAGATCCCGATCGTTAACGTGGCCAACGTCCTGTACATGCAGGACGGGCTCACCGGAGCGCCGGCGTCGTTCGTGAACTTCTTCTACCCCTGGGCCGCCGACCTGGGTGCCACCGAGTAAGCGACGCAACGAATGACGGGGCCGGCGACGATTCGCCGGCCCCGTTCTCGTTCGCCGGCCCCGCCCTCGTCCTTCGGTTCTTCCGCCCGTTCCCAACTCTCGGAAATCCGACCTTTCGTCGACGAGACGTCGCCGAACCCCCGGCGGGCCGAGAGTTGGGTCCGGTCGTCGTCCCGCGGCCCCAACGGGATCGACGTCGCGAACGGGGCGGCGTTCCGGAGGGTGAGGCGCTCGACCCCCCATCAACATCGGTTGCAGACGTAGTTGTTACCGACCCCGACTGGCGGAAGCGGTGTCCTACGCGGAAAGGTCGCGCAGGTAACGGTCAACCGCCGCATCCACCGCCATGGTCAGATGGTCGGGGAGGATCCACCCGGCGGCGCTGAACTCTTCGGCGCGGCCGCGGACGAGCGCACGGTACGTCTCCTGGTCGCCGTAGCGCGCCGTGACCTCCTGCGCCGAAAGCGGCGTGCGCATCCATCGCCGCATCGTCAACGGCCCCGAGGGATCGATCTCGCTGCGAGCCGTCGGCAGGTCGGCGTCGAGGTGTCGGATGCCGCCGAAGGCGTAGCCGTTCGCGTCCCGCGGCACCGTCACCTGGGAGTAGTCGAAGCCGAGTGGATCGAGCGGACGACCGGGGGCGACCTCGACGAGAATCGGGTCCGCTCGTGGCGGGGCGATGCCGTCCGCCCAGGCGACGAGATGTGTGACGGCCGCGGCGATCAGCCATTTGCTGGAGTCGTGACGCACCGGGTCGAGCTCGGCGCCGAGGTCGTCGGGGGCGAGATCGAGCTCGGCCGCGCGGTCGGCGGTGCGGAGCAGCCCCGTCTCGTGGCCGCGGCCCGGCACCTGGTAGCAGCGGTAACGGTCGCCCGCGACGTCGCTGTCGGGCCGGCGGTGCCAGACATGGTGCACGGCCTCGTCTTCGCTCATGTACTCGATGACGGGCACCGGCGGCGCCAGCATGATGCGCCGGGCGTCGGTCATGGCAACGGGCACCGTGCTTGCGGTCACGGGCCGGAGGTCCTCGTCGAACTCCATCTCGCCGTCGCGGTCGAGCTCGACGTAGCCCATCGGCCCGAACCCGCCGCTCGAGACGCCGACGAGGTACCCGTCGATGATCTCGCCGCCGGCGACCGCGCTGTGCTGCTGATGGATGCGCTCAGCGAGGTAGCTGCGCAGGAAGCTGCCCGACTGCGACCAGCCCGTCGCGAACCGTCGCGACGGCGCACGCAATCCGGGCAGCAGTCCGCCGCCTTCGAGTTCGTGCGTGGCTCGCGCGACCGCCCCGAGTAGGTCCCAGATGACGCTGTCGTGCTCGATCCGCAGCGAGGCGTAGCGATCGGAGTCGCGGGATCTCAGGTGCTCGGTGGTGACGGCCTTGCAGGTGATGCCGAGGTAGGCGTCACCCCGCCCGATGAGGTGGAAGCCGGCATCCGGCCAGAACATCGGAAAGTCTTCGCCCGTCGACGGGTTGAGCAGCTCGATGTGCACGACCCCGCTGAAGGCGGCATCCTCACGTGGCCGGATCGCGAGCACGCGGGTCGCGTAGGCCCCCCGGGGGTCGTCATCCCGAGCGCCGGTCGCGAAGACGCGGGCCTGCCCCTCGACGACGAACTCCTCGACGGTGTACCCAGCGTCGGAGAGCGGCGGATGCACCATCGTGCTCCACCCGTCGGGCGAAAGGAAGGCACCCCGGCCGGCGTCGGCCGGGGTCGGCGTGACCGCGAGGCCGAGATCGATCACCACGAGCGGGCTTCGTCGGCGAACACAATGGGATCGCGGGGCGGCTCGTAGGTGCGCAACTGGTCGGCGTCGACCCACGTGCCGTGGAGGCCGTTGCGCAGCCGGAGGGGCAGCGCGAGCGTGGCGATCGGCTCGCCCGCGACGTCGGCGGCGTCGAGGATGAGCAGGTCGGACCGCATCTCGTCGTAGCGGTTGACGAGCGCCATCAGGTAGCCGTCGCCCTCCGCGACCGAGCCGGTGCGCGGCACGAACACCGCCTCCTGGGTCACCGAGCTATCTCCGACGTCGTGGTACGCGGTCTCGCCCGTTCGGTGGTCGACGCGACCGATCAGGTTGAACCGCATGCCCGTGAAGCTACCGGGCAGCTTGCTGCCGGCCGTGAGACTCTGCATCGAGACGTACCCGTAGCGGTAGTCGCTCATCGCGAACCGCTCGTCGATGCGCGGGAACTCGCCGGGGATGTCGGAGAGTCGGGTCAGCCGGAAGTCGTCGGTCGGCGCGTTCATATCGAGCGTCCACCGCGAGACGTACGGGGTGGCCGCCTCGGCGTCGAAGGGGTTGCCATTGATCTCGGGGAAGAACGGGAACGCGACGCTGTCGCCGACCGACATGTCGATGTGGATGCGCCCGTTCTCTTCGAAGGCGTTCATCGTGTGACTCGCGAAGCGCGCACTGCCCTGGAACCAGCGCACCTGGGCGTTCGGATCGCGGCGCGGCAGCACGCCCAGGTACATCGGCAGCGCCGGGTCCCAGGCGAAGTGCGGGAAGCCGTCCTTGAGGCGCTGCAGGTCGCTGATCAGCGGCACCACGGGGAAGACGATGTGGTTTGCGGTGACCGCGAAGTCGTGCACCATGCCCGAGTAGGGCGCCCGCAGCCAGGACTCGTGGATGATCGCACCCGTGACATCCGCCTCGTAGTAGGCGATGTCGGGGGTCGTCTCGCCGCGCGCCGCGTAGCCGAAGAAGACGAGCGTTCCCGTGGTCGGATCCACCTTGGGGTGCGCCGTCGCCGTCAGGCTCGTGAGCGACCCGCTGTAGTCCCACGAGCCCAGGGTGTCGAGGGTGATCGGGTCGATCTCGACCGGGTGGCTGTCTTCCTTCAACGCGAACATGCGACCCGAGTGCCACACGATGTTCGTGTTCGCGGTGCCCCGACTCACCCCGCAGACCGAGGGGTCGTCGGTGAACGGGTTGCGGTAGGCGCCGAACAGGGCGCGGCCGGCGGCGCGCTCGGCGACGAACTTGGGGGTGCGCACGTAGCGGCAGCGGAAGTCGACGCGACCTGAGTCGAACCGGAACCTGGTCACCATCCCGTCGCCGTTCAAGGGGATGTCCTTGCCCGAGAGCGGCGGGTAGAACGGGTCGGGCCCGGCCCGGTAGTAGCCGCCGTTGAGGTCCTCGGGAACGGCACCCTGGATCACCGGGATGTCGCGGATGTCGGCCTCGAACCGGCCGGGGGCCTGGAATCCGCGAAAGGTCGGGATGTCGGGGAACTTCATCGAATGCTCCTAGCCACGCGTGAATGCCTGCCGAGAATACGGTCGCCGCGCGGCCGTTCCGGCTGACCTCTCGTCATTTCCGCCAGGCAGAAAGTGCGGCCCGGCCCCGCTGGGCGACCCCTCCTTCGCGATTCGGTGGGCCCCGTGACCACCGAGCTCGAAACGCGCTATCGCGACTACGTGGCCGCCTTCAACGCCCACGACTTCGAGGCGCTCACGACCCACCTCGACCCCGACGTCATATTCGAGTGGGACGGCATCATGCCCGACCTGATCGGCCGTGACGCGTTCTTCGCGTTCTACCGGCTCGCGTGGACCCGGTTCGACGAGGTCATCGCGGCGCGCGTTCTGGAGTCGGGCTCGACCACGCTGACGGCGTGGATCGACACCCGCCTCGTCATCACCCACGACTGGCTCGACTGCCCGATCCGGCCCTACCGCGCCGGAGAGGTTCACGACATCGCCGGTGAGGTGCAGTACGAGTTCCGGGCCGGCCGCATCATCCACATCCGCTGACCCCCAACCCGACCGGAGAACCATGACCACCGCCGCGCCCTACCTGCGTATCGCCACCGAAGAGGCCTACGCGCCGCCCGAGCTCATCGCCGAGTACCGCGCGATGCTCGCTGCCGGAACCGGCGACCTCGGCTTTGCAAGCCTCTGGCGCTACTACCTCGGCGCGAGCGCCCATGCGTCGGGCGTCACCGAACGCATCCAGGATCTCGGCGAGCTGCGTCTCGGCGACATGGACCGGCTCGGCATCGACCACCAGATCGTGTCGCTCACCTGCCCGGGCGTCGAGCTGCTCGAACCCGAGCGGGCCCGAGAACTGGCGCGCCTCACCAACGACAACATCGCGGCCGCGACGCGGGCGCATCCCACCCGCTTCAGCGGGCTCGCCGCCGTCTACCTGCAGGATGTCGACTTCTCGGTGCGTGAACTGCGCCGCGCCGTCGAGGAACTCGGTCTGCGGGGCGTGATCATCAACTCGCACGCGCGCGGCCTCTACCTCGACGATCCGCGCTTCGAGCCGCTGTTCGCGACGGCCGCCGAGCTGGACGTGCCGGTCTACCTGCACCCGAACACGCCGAGCGATCCGATGATCGGCCCGCTGCTGGATGCCGGCCTCGACGGCGCGATCTACGGTTTCGGCGTCGAGACGGGGATGCACCTCATCCGCATCATCTTCTCGGGCGTCTTCGACCGTCACCCGACGCTGCGACTCGTCGTCGGTCACCTCGGTGAAGCGCTGCCGTTCTGGCAGTTCCGCCTCGATCACTTCCACGCGGTGCAAGAGCGCTCACAGCGCTACCCCGACCGCCCGGTGCTCAGGAAGGCCCCGAGCGACTACCTGCGCAGTAACATCTGGATCACCACGAGCGGCATGGCGTGGGCGCCGGCGATCGAGTTCGTGCGCTCGGTCGTCGGATCCGACCGGGTGCTCTACGCGACCGACTACCCGTACCAGGCCGAGGAATCCGAGATCCGCACGCAGGAACAGCTGCAGATGACCGACGCCGAGCGGCGGCACTTCTTCGAGACCGGCGCGAAGCAGGTCTTCGGCCTCGACTTCTGAAGCAGGGGTGCCCGGCCGCTGTGGTGGGCCGCCGGGCACCTCGTCACCAGGGGTAGCGCGCGATCTCGCCCTGAACGGTGATCCACTGCGTCTCGGTGAACGCCTCGATGTTCGCCTCGTGCCCGCCGAACCGGCTGCCGGTGCCCGAGGCGCCGAGGCCGCCGAACGGCGCGGCCGGTTCGTCGTCGACGGTCTGGTCGTTGACGTGGACGATGCCGGCGGGGATGCGCTCGCTGAGTTCCAGCGCCGCGTACGCGTCACCCGACAGGATGCCGAGCGACAGGCCGTACGGGCTGGCGTTGACCAGCTCGACGAGCTCGTCGAGGTCCTGGAACGGCACGACGGCGGCCACCGGTCCGAAGACCTCCTCGGCGAAGGCCGGCGACGAGATGCCGATTCCCGCCAGCACCGTGGGGGCGTAGAAGCGACCGTCGAAGGTGCCTCCCACGACGAGTTCGGCTCCGTCGGCGATCGACTCGCTCACCAGGCGATGCACGCGATCGCGCTGGCCGTCGTCGATGAGCGGCCCGAGTGCGGCACCACTGCTCGGCACACCCGCCGTCAGCACCGCCGCCTTGGCCGCGAGCCGCTCGACGTAGGCGTCGTGGATGCTCGCGTGCACGAAGTGCCGGCCGGTCGTCATGCAGATCTGGCCCTGGTGCAGGAACGATCCCCACGCGCCGGCCCCGGCGGCGGCATCCACGTCGGCGTCGGCCAGCACCACGAGGGCGTTGTTGCCCCCGAGTTCGAGATGGACGCGCTTCAGGTGCCGGGCTGCGCGCTCGCCGATCGCCCGGCCGACCGCCGTCGAGCCCGTGAACGAGATCACCGGAACGGCGGGGTGTTCGATCAGCGCCTCGCCGGCCTCGGCTCCGCCGGGCAGCACGTGCAGAACGCCGTCGGGCAGACCGGCCTCCTCGAGCGCCCGCGCCAGGAAGAAGCCTCCCGAGAGCGCCGTGCGCGGGTCGGGCTTGAGGATGACCGCGTTGCCGAGTGCCAGAGCCGGAGCCACCGAACGGATCGAGAGGATCGCGGGGAAGTTGAAGGGCGAGATGACGCCCAAGACGCCCGCCGGGCGGCGTCGGGCCATGCTCAGCCGCGGCTTGTGGCTGCGCAGCAACTGTCCGTACGGCATCATCGCCGTCGCCGCCGCCTGGTAGAGCTCGCCGGCGACGAGCGACGCCTCGAACCCCGCCTTGCCACCCGCCGAGCCAGCCTCACGCATCAGCAGGTCAGCGAGTTCGCTCTGGTTCGCGGCCACGATGTCTCCCGCTCGCCGCAGGATGGCCGCCCGGTCGTCGGCCGGCAGGGCCGCCCACGCGCGCTGCGCGATCACGGCCTCCGTCACGGCACCGGCGACATCCGCCGCGCTCGCCATCCCGGTGAGGCCGATCGTCTCGCCCGTCGAGGGGTCGATGTTGGGAGTGCTCTGCGCCACGCTGCGCCACCCGCGGCTGAAGACCGCGGACTCCCATTGGCCACTGTCGAGCAACGTCATGTTGTCCTCCTTGTTCGTCGGGTCCCACACAGCGAGACCGTTGTCAGCGTGGCCGGTGGATCTCGCGGCACGTGCGGCCCGCGTGGGTGTTTCTGGGGGGCAGAAAGCCGGACCGCTCCCGCCCATAGTCGGCCGCCCCCGGGGCACCCTTGACTCCATGACCAGCGACGCCTCCCTTCTTGAACGGCTCGACGCGCTCGAGCGCCGCCTCCAGCGCCTGGATGCCATCGACAGCATCAAGAACCTGCACCGCACCTACATCCGCAAGCTCGCCGACCGCGACTGGGACGGGATGGCCGACTTCTTCACCGACGACGCCGTCACCGACATCCGCTGGCACGGCCGCACGGAGAGCAAACAGGAGCTCATCGACAACGTGTTCGCCGAGCTGCACGCGCTCGTGAAGAGCCACGACGGCTACATCCTGTCCTCCCCCGTCATCACGGTCGCCGACGACGGTCAGAGGGCGCACGGCGAATGGACCTGGCACCGCCACGTCTGCGACTTCCGCACCACCGGCGGCTTCATGCGCGTCTGGGGCCCGTGGCTCGAGGGCCGCTACAAGTGCGAGTACCGGCTCGTCGACGGGCAGTGGTTGTTCAGCGACATGTGGTTCCGGGTCGTGCTGCCCGACCGCGACCCCGAGCCCGGCGAGATGGCCGAGCGGATCGCCGGCGGCGGCACTCTCGTCGGGGGCGGTCTGCTCGACCGCTAGCTGCGCCGCTCCCACGCGAGGTCGCCGTCGATCCAGGTGCTGGTCACCACCGTCTCCACGATCTCCTCCGGCGGACGGCCGAACGGATCCCGGTCGAGAACGATGACATCCGCCGCGGCGCCGATGCGGATCTCGCCGCTCGTGTCCTCCCGATGGTTGAGCCACGCGGACCCGTAGGTGTAGGCATCCCAGATCACCTGGAGCGGGAGGGCCTGCTCGGGCAGCATCGGCCCGGCGTCAGCGGTCTCGGGCGAGCTGCGGTTGACCGCGACGTGGATGCCCTCGATCGGGTCGGCGCTCGACACCGGCCAGTCGCTGCCCGCCGCCAACGAGGCGCCGGCGCGGTGCAGGTCGCCGAAGGGGTAGATGAGCGGCTCGAAGCTCGGATCCAGGAAGGGCAAGGTGAGTTCGCGCAGCGTCTTCTCGTTCTGCGCCCAGAGCGGCTGGAGGTTCGCGGTCGCTCCCGCGGTCGCGAACCGCCGTGCGTCGACGGGTTGGATGACCTCGAGGTGCGCGAGGTGGTGGCGCAGGCGCGCGCGGTTCGGCAGACCCTCGACGGCGTCGAGTGCTTCACGCACCGCGAGGTCGCCGAGAGCGTGGAAGTGCATCTGGAAGCCCGCGTCGTCGAGGGCGCGAGCGATCTCGGTGAGCGATTCCGGGGCGACGAAGGTCACCCCGGTGTTGCCGGTCGAGTGCCCGTGCTCGTCACGGTAGGGCAGCGTGAGGCGGGCGGAGAAGTTCTCGGCGATGCCGTCGAGCATGATCTTCACCGTGTCCGCGCGGAACCGGTCGCCGCCGGCCTCCGCGCGGTCGCGACGGGCGATCAGGTCCCGCAGCTGCTCGAGGCCGCGGGTGCGATCCCACCACAGCGCCCCCGTGACCTTGGCGCGCAGGGAGCCGTCGGCAGTCGCCGCCAGGTAGGCGTCGAGGGAGTCGACCCCGTTGTCCTGGATGCGCAGCAGCGCATCCTGCCAGCCGGTGATCCCCAGGCCGAAGACGTACTCCTGCGCGACGAGCAGGCCGCGGTGGAGAGCGGCGACGGTCGGCGCGGGCGAGTGGGTCTGCACCAGCAAGATCGCCCCCTCGTGCAACGTTCCGGAGGGGATGCCGGCCGCGTCGCGCTCGATGCGGCCGTCGGCGGGGTCGGGCGTGTCGGCCGTGACCCCCGCCACCTCGAGGGCTCGGGAGTTCACCCACGAGCCGTGCCGGTCGGCGCTGCGCAGGATGACGGGGCGATCCGGCACGACGCTGTCGAGCGCCTCGCGCGTCGGTGTTCCTCCCGGGAACAGGTCGAGCCGCCACCCGCCGCCGACGATCCACGGTTCATCGGGATTCCGCCGGGCGTACTCGGCGATGATGGCGAGGCACTCGGCCGCGCTCCGGGCCGGGCCGAGATCGCACAGCGAGCGCTCGAGCCCACCCATCAGCGGGTGAAGGTGGGAGTCGACGAAGCCGGGGCTCAGCAACCCGCCGTCGAGGTCGACCTCCTGTGCTCCCGGGCCGGCCGCCTCGCGGGCCTCGTCGAGGTCGCCGATCGCGGCGATGCGGCCGTCCACCACCGCGACCGAGGCGGTGCGCGAGCCGAGAGCGCGTTCGTGGACCCGACCGTTCGTGAATACCGTCGACATGAGCGCCCCTCGTGATGTCATCACTGATGACATCAGTGTAGACAATGACCCGGCGCGCGCATAGCATGCCGTCATGACGAAGACCCGCCGGGCCCGGATGACACCGGAGGCCATCGTCGATGCCGCGCTCGCGATCTCGCGGGTAGGCACCGGACGAGCGCCGGTGCGGGTGACGGGCGCGACCCTCGGTGCCGCGCTGTCGGTCGACCGCTCGGCGGTCTGGCGGCACTTCGCCGACAAAGACGCCCTGCTGATCGCGTGCGGCGACCGGCTCCTGGATCCCGTGGTCGGCGCGGCCGAGCAGGAGGCCGACCCGTGGGCGCGCATGGTCGAGATCTTCCACGGCATCCTCGGCGCCTTCCGGCTGCACCCGCTTCTCGCCGTCGACGTCATCAGCCTTCCCATCACGGGGCCGACGTGGCGGCGACTCGTCGAGGTCGCGATCACGGCTCTCGGCGACCTCGGGCTCGCTCCCGACGCGGCCGCCCGATACTTCCGAGTCTTCGCCGAACTGTCCACGAGCTACGCCGCGACGGTGGCGAATGCCGAGGCGCGGCCCGAAGAGCTGCGCGAGGCGGAGTACCACGCCATCTCGGCCGAGCTGTTCAGCCTGGATGCGCGGGAGTACCCGCACCTCGCGGCGACCGGGCCGCTGCTCGCGGCGATCTCGCAGGATCACGTCACGAGCCTCGTCATCGCCGCCTTCCGCCTGATGCTCGACGCCGCGCGCGAGCCCGGGTCATGGATCGTCGCGGCGAGCGACCCGTCGGCGAACACCGCAAGGGAGGTCACATGACGATGGAACTCGAACGGACCAAGCCGGGGGTCACCCCCGCGTACCAGATCTCGTCGGTCGATCGGGCACTCAGTCTGCTGACCCTCATCGGCGAGCGCTCGCAGGTGCTCGTGTCGGAGGCAGCGGCCTTCCTCGGCACGTCGCCGTCGACGGCGCACCGCATCCTTCAGATGCTCGTGCTGCACGGCTATGTCGTGCAGGGCGAGCACCGGGCCTACCGCCGCGGCCCCGCGATGGCGAGCCTGTCCGACGGGGTGCCTGCACCGAGGGATCTCGTCGCCCTCGCGAAGCCGCACGTCAGCCGGCTGCGCGACCAGCTCGTCGGAACGGTGCACCTCGTGACCCTCGAGGGCAACGGAGCCCGGTTCGTCGCCGGGGCGCAGCCGTCTCAGCTCTCGTCGCCCGCCCGGGTGCGACCGGGCTGGCTGCTACCCGCGCACGTCGTCGCCGGCGGCAAGGCACTGCTCGCCGAGATGTCGACGGAGTCGCTCGGCCTGCTCTATCCCGGTGGCGTGCCGATCACCCGGCACGGCCGCATCCATTCACTCAGCCACCTGAAGCGGGAACTCGCGGATGTCCGACGGGCCGGCTACGCGCGCAGTGTCGGCGAGGCGATCGACGACGTCGCGGCGGTCGCCGTCGCGCTCCCGTGGATCCCCGGCGTACCCCGCTTCTCGCTCTCGGTCGGGTGGTGCGACGCGAAGGGACTCCTCAAGGATGAGACGGCGATCGTGCACCGGCTGCGCGAGGCGGCCGAGGAGTTCGCGGCCGAACTGGGCGCACCCGCCATCTCACGCGCCTCCTGAGCGGTCAGTCCGCGACGAGCGCCGGAACCCGGAACCCGCCGCAGATCCGTTCGATCGTGGCGGCCGCGCGCAGCGCTCGCGCGTCGCCGCGCACCGGACCGACCACCTGCATCCC
>CAZCEE010000010.1:0-21631 GCA_964497165.1 uncultured Schumannella sp.
GTGCCCGTCGTCGCCGACGACGTCGGGCAGGTGCTGGTGCAGCGATCCGCCCCGGTTCACGTTGAGCACCTGCATCCCGCGGCAGATGCCGAGGAACGGCAACTCGCGCTCGATCGCGGCGGTGAGCAGCGCATCCTCCCAGGCGTCGCGCTCGAGGTGCGGGGTGTCGGTCTCGGGGGCGGCATCCTGTCCGTACCGGGCGGGGTCGACATCCGCTCCGCCCGTCACAATGAGCCCGTCAAGACCGTCGAGCACCCGACCGACGACACCGTCATCGACGGGCTGCGGCGGAAGCAACACCGGGATGCCGCCCGCGCGCTGCACCGCCTCGAAGTAGATGGCGGGAAGGAACGCCGCCGTGACGTCCCAGACGCCGGTCTGGGCGCGCTGCTTGTACGTGGTCAAGCCAATGACAGGCTTCATAGTCGCTCGAACCCCCGCACCCGCTCCCAGTCGGTGATCGCCGCGTCGTACGCCTTCTGCTCGATGCGCGCGTTGTTGAGGTAGTGCGCGACGACATCCTCGCCGAAGGCAGCCTTCGCGATCGCCGACCCGGCGAACAGGTCGGCTGCATCCCGCAGCGTCGACGGCACCCGCGGCGCGTCGGAGACGTACGCGTTGCCGGTGAACATCGGCTCCAGCTCGAGTTCGTTCTCGATGCCGTACAGCCCGCCGGCGATGATCGCCGCGACCGCGAGATACGGGTTGACGTCGCCGCCCGGCACCCGGTTCTCGACGCGCAACCCCTGGCCGTGTCCGACGACCCGCAGTGCGCAGGTGCGGTTGTCCATCCCCCACGCGACGGCCGTCGGCGCGAACGAGCCCGGGACGTAGCGCTTGTAGGAGTTGATGTTCGGGGCGAAGAACAGCGTCATCTCGCGCATCGTGTGCAGCAGCCCGGCGATCCAGTGCTCCATGAGCTTGCTCATCCCCTTGCCGTCGGCCATGACCGGCGAGCCGTCGGTTCCGCGCACCGAGAGGTGGATGTGGCAGGAGTTGCCTTCGCGCTCGTTGTACTTCGCCATGAAGGTGAGCGACTTGCCGTGCTGGTCGGCGATCTCCTTCGCGCCGTTCTTGTAGATCGTGTGGTTGTCGCAGGTGGCGAGCGCTTCGGCGTAGCGGAACGCGATCTCCTGCTGCCCGAGGTTGCATTCGCCCTTGACGCCCTCGCAGTACATCCCCGCCCCTTCCATGCCGAGACGGATGTCGCGCAGCAGCGGCTCCATCCGAGTCGAGGCGAGCAGGGCGTAGTCGATGTTGTAGTCGGATGCGGGCATCAGTTCGCGATAGCCCTTCGCCCAGGCGGCGCGGAACGAGTCGTCGAAGACGATGAACTCCAGCTCGGTGCCGACGAACGGCACGAGCCCCTTCTCGGCGAGTCGGTCGATCTGGGCCTTGAGAATCTCGCGCGGCGACACGACGACGGGCGCCGCGTCGGGGCTGCGCAGGTCGGCCATTACGAGGGCCGAGCCGGGCAGCCAGGGCACGAGCCGCAGGGTGTCGAAATCGGGAACGAGCACCATATCGCCGTAGCCGGTCTCCCACGACGAGATGTCGTAGCCGCCGACGGTGTTGTTCTCGACGTCGACCGCGAGCAGGTAGTTGCACGCCTCGGCGCCGTGCTCGGCGACATCCTCACGGAACAGTCGGGCCGCGACCCGCTTGCCGACCAGCCGCCCCTGCATGTCGGCGAACGCCACGATGACCGTGTCGATGTCGCGCTTATCGATGAGGCGGTTGAGCTCTTCGAGCGTCAGGTTTCCCGAGCCGGTGGGCTTGCTGGTCATCGGCGGTGCCTCTCCTCGGTCGCAGACTCGACCATTGCAGCCTAGGGCGGCGCGAACGACGCCCAGCAGATGTAACGAGTAGTTAATACCCAAAGGTAGACACCAAGTACCAATGAGGGCCATAGTCGTCCGCAAGCGTGGACGCTGGCGTTCCCGGTCGTCCACGTACCCCACCGTTGAAATTCGGAAGGACCGTGATGGCTGAGACCAAGAGCGTGTCCGGCGTTAAATACACAAGCGCCGGCGCGGAGTACTTCGAAAAGCGCAAACTCAAGCGCAGTGCCGGTGTCTGGGGACTGTGGGGCCTCGCGGTCGCCGCGGTCATCTCGGGCGACTTCTCCGGCTGGAACTTCGGCATCGACTTCGCCGGCTTCGGCGGGATGCTCATCGCATTCGTCGTGCTCGTCATCATGTACTACGGACTCACCTTCTCGATCGGAGAGATGGCCGCCGCGATGCCGCACACCGGCGGCGCGTACTCGTTCTCACGCTCGGCAATGGGACCGTGGGGCGGCCTCGCCACCGGCCTTGCTGAGACGATCGAATACGTCGCCACGACCGCGGTGATCGTCTTCTTTTCGGCCCTGTACGCGAACGGCATCACCGCCGAACTCCTTGGGTTCGACCTCTCCGACAACATGTGGATCTGGTGGGTCGTGCTCTACCTGATCTTCATCGGCCTCAACGCCGCGGGCGCCGCGATCTCGTTCCGCTTCGCGATCATCGTCTCGGTCATCTCGATCGGCATCCTCGTCGTGTTCGGCGTGATGGCTCTCGTCTCGGGCGCCTTCAAGTGGGACCTGCTGTGGGATATGGCACCCAATGCAGAGGTGGCCGGCGCATCGACGTTCCTGCCCGAAGGCCTCTTCCCGGTGCTGTTCGCGCTGCCCTTCGCGATGTGGTTCTTCCTGGGTATCGAAGAGCTGCCGCTCGCGGCGGAGGAGTCGCACGACCCGTCACGCGACATCCCGCGCGCCGGGATCTGGGCGCGGGGCACTCTCATCGTCACCGGTCTCATCGTGCTGTTCCTCAATACGGGTGTGATCGGCGCCGAGGCGACAGGAGTGTCGGGTGAACCGTTGCTCGACGGCTTCCGCGCGATCGTCGGCGATCAGGCTGCTGCCGTGCTTTCGCTGCTCGCCCTCGTCGGGTTGTTCGCGTCCCTGATGGGCATCATGTTCGCCTACGGGCGCAACATGTACTCCCTCTCGCGAGCCGGCTACTACCCGAAGTTCCTCTCGCTGACCGGCAAGCGCCAGACGCCGTGGGTCGCGCTCGTGGTGGGCGCCGTCCTCGGCTTCGTCGCGCTCATCCTCCTCGACCTGCTGAGCCGTCTCAGCCCCGAGGGAGCAGGCGCCGTCGCCGGCGCGATCGTGCTCAACATCGCAGTGTGGGGCGCCGTGCTGGCGTACATCCTGCAGATGGTGTCGTTCATCATCCTGCGCCGGAAGTTCCCGAACGTCTCGCGTCCGTACCGCTCGCCGTGGGGTCTCCCCGGTGCATGGGCGGCGGCGATCATCGCGGCGATCGTGTTCATCGGCGTGCTCATCAACCCGGCGTTCACCCCGGCGATCATCGCGATCATCGCGGTCTACGTCATCATCTTCATCGGGTTCGCGGTCTACGGCCGCAAGCAGCTCGTGCTGTCTCCTGAGGAGGAGTACGCGCTCTCCGGCGGGATGCACGGCGACCCGCAGAAGGAGGGCTACGACGCCATGGAAGGCGAAGTGCCCGGAACCGGCTCAACGAAGATGTAGCGCCGCTTCACCCGACGGCCTCCCTCCGCTACGTTGGCGGCGGGAGGCCGTCGTGCGCGTCAGGGGATCCGCTCTCGCAGCGTGCTCGGCACGGCGGAACCGACGGGGTCGACCCGCTCGCGACGGACGATGAGACCGTACTGCTGTTGCACGACGACGACGACGCCGCCGGCTGGCGCACCCTCACCCTCTACGACGGGGTGATCCCGCTGCCCTCCGACGGCGTGTTGCCGTTCGAGATCGAGTAGACATCGCAGACGATCGCCGCCCACGCCACAGGGGCAAGGGTGACCTCGAGGATGCCCTCCCGCACGCGCACGTCGAGGTGCTGAGGACGCACGCGGTCAGGATCGCCCAACGTGTTCACGGCGAAGGCGTCGTCGTCGGCGATCATCCAGGCCTCCGTCACCGCCGCGACAGGCAGGCCGGCGAGGTCGATCTCGACCACCTCGGATGAGCTGACCGAGCGGTTGACCAGAAAGACCGAGAACCGCCCCGCTGCTTCGTCATAGGTCGCGACGGCATCCACCATCGGAACCTCACCGAACTTGTCGGTCGAGTAGGCGGAGGTCTGCACGCGCGGCGAAAGAACGACGCCGCTCGCGAACCGCGAGGTGAGAGCGAACGGGTAGAAGGTCGTCTGCCGCCACGCCGGGCCTGCGGGCTCAGTCATGATCGGCGCGATGACGTTGACCAGTTGGGCGAGGCTCGCCGCGGTCACCCGGTCGGCATTGCGGATCAGGGTGATCAGCAGGCTCCCGAGCACGACCGCGTCGGCGACCGTGTAGGTGTCTTCGAGTAGTCGCGGTGCGATCGGCCACTCGCGGGAGCCGTCGGTGTCGGCAGCAGCGCGTGCCTCCTCCTGCTCGCGGTGCTCCTTGAGGTACCAGATGTTCCACTCGTCGAACGAGATGTTGATCGTTTTGGAGCTGCGCAGCACGCTCCTCACCTGATCTGCGGTGGTCGTCACCGTGTCGATGAAGTACTGCATGTCGAGCGCCGAGGCGAGGAACGTGGGAAGGTCGCCGTCGAGGATCTGGTAGTACGCGTGAGCCGAGATGTGGTCGACGCTCTCGTAGCACTGCTCGAGCACGACACGCTCCCACTCCCCGAAGGTCGGCATATGCGAGCCCGACGACCCGCACGCCACGAGTTCGAGTCCCGGGTCCGCCCTCTTCATCGCGGAGGCGGTGCGACCCGCGAGCTTGCCGTAGTCGAGCGCCGTCATGTGCCCGATCTGCCACGGGCCGTCCATCTCATTGCCGAGACACCACATGCGGATGCCGTACGGCTCCTCACCCCCGTTGACGATGCGCTGGTCGGCGAGGGCCGTGCCCGGCGCACCGTTGGTGTACTCGAGAAGGTCGAGGGCTTCGAGCACTCCGCGGGTGCCGAGGTTGACGGCGAGCATCACCTCGGCGTCGACAAGCCGACTCCACCGGACGAACTCGTCGACGCCAACCTCGTTGGTCTCGAGGGAGTGCCAGGCAAGGTCGCGGCGACGCGGACGGGACTCCCTCGGACCGACGCCGTCCTCCCAGCGGTAGCCGGAGACGAAGTTGCCACCGGGGTACCGGATCGTGCTCACCCCTAGTTCCGCGACGAGCTCGACGACGTCGGACCGGAAGCCGTCCGCGTCGGCAGTCGGGTGCGCGGGCTCGTAGAGTCCGTCGTAGACGCACCGCCCGAGGTGCTCGACGAAGGCGCCGAATACCCTCCGGTTGAGTGGCGCCACGACGGCGTCCCGATCGATGCGGATGCGGGTTTCCCCGTGCGACGTCGTCACAGCCCGTTCCTCTCCAGCCACTCCCGTGAAATGCGGAAACCGTCGTCGAGCGACGCGCTGCTCTCCTCATCGACGCACAGCCAGCCGGCGTAGCCCGTCTCGTCGAGCGCCGTAAGAATGTCGGCAAGCGCGAGGTTCCCCTCACCGAGCAGCCGCCACTCTCTTCCGTCGAAGTCCTTGAGGTGAAGGTTGTCGATCACCGACGCGAACTCGCGGCAGAAGGCGGGGATGTCGCTGATCCCCGACTTCGCGAGGTGGGCGGTGTCGATCGTCAGGCCGACCGTGTCACCTACCGCGTCGAAGAACACCCGGAAGTCTTCCGGGAGCATGACGGGCTGCCCGAAGTGATGATGGAGCGACAGCGCGACACCCCGGTCGCGAGCCACCATCCCTTCGAGGGCGAGGATGCCGGCAAAGGCACGGAGTTCATCCCTACCCACGCCCTCGCGCGGGTGATCGTGACAGAACACCACCCGCTCGGAGCCGACTTCGGCAGCGAAGGCAACGATGTCACGCAATCGACCGAGCCCTTCAGGTTCAAGGGTGTCGAAGACGATGAGCGCCGAAAACGTTCCCGGGTCGTCGCCCCAGCGCGCACGCAAGCGGTCGGGGTCGGCGACGTGGCCAAGGTACTGGCCTTGCTTGAGCTGGAGTCCCTCGTAGCCCGAAGCCCGGTACGTGCCGACGAGACGGTCGATTTCCGACTCCGGCACCGGTTTGGAGAATGAACGACGCATCAGGAGGTCAGCCCTTCGGGGAGTCCGTCACGGAAGACGACAGGGGCGCCGTCGTGTGCGGCGGAATCGTAGACGGCTTCGAGCAGCCCGATCGTGTGCAGGTTGTCGTGTCCGGAGTTGGGCGCCTCGCGGCCAGTCTCAATGGCATCCAGGAGGTGCTCGAGCTGACGGTAGGCGCTCAGCGACTTGCCGGCACCGAAGCCCTCGCCGGTCTGGACCTCGACGCCTTCGGCGGTGCGGATCTCGAGCCGGTCGTAGTCGAGGTGCAGCGTGCCGTTCTCGCCGAGCACGACCGTCTCGGTGCTGTCGACACGGCTCGAGAAGCTCTGCACGAGCGTGGCGACAACGCCCCCGAAACGCACGAGGGCGAAGGCATCCGTCTCGCCGTTCGTTGCGATTGCCGGTGACGAGGCCAGGCTCGCGGTGAGCCACGTCGGGTCACCCCCGGCGAGCATCCGGAAGCCGTCGAACCAGTGGACGCCCATGATCATGAGAGCGTATCGGTCGAGTTCCATGCGCCAGCCGACCTCGCTGCGGAAATGCAGCTCGCGCTGTTCGATCCCGATCACCCCTCCGATGCGTCCGGCCTCGATCGCGGCCCGGGCCAACTCGAAGGGGTAGTGGTCGCGGAAGTTCTGGTCGACGGCGAGCTGCACACCGGCCTCCCGCGCGAAAACGACCATCTGCTGCGCCTCCGCCAAGCTGTTCGCGAACGGCTTCTCGACGAGGATGTGCTTCCCCGCGGCCGTGAGCTCGCGGACGGCCGGAACTCGTACGTGGCTCGGGGTGGCGACGATCGCGACATCGAAGTCGAGATCAGCGACCGCATCGGCGATCGACGCCACAGCCGGGATGTCGTAGTTCTCCGTCGCCCAAGCCCGACGCTCGTCGCTCGGATCGACGGCGCCGACAAGCTCGATGCGGTCAGGTCGCAAGGCGAAGTAGTCGAAGTGCATCGACGAAATGCGGCCGGCGCCGACGACGACGACCCGGTGGCGCTCCGTCATTCGCCGATCACCTCACGGTGCGCGGTGTTGAAGACAATGACCAGTTCGCACTGCTCGTCGCCGATGTTCGTGGCGTTGTGAATCGACCCGATCGGAATCGAGATCGTGTCACCGGGGCCCATCTCGAGGTACTCGTCGCCGACCCGATGACGGATCCGGCCGCGCACGACGTGCAGCACCTCATCGCAGTTCGGGTGGTGATGCACGGGGTTGGCCTGGCCCGGGTCGATGAAGCACTTGCCCACCGTGAGAGTGTCGGAGTTGTCGAGCGACCCGGCGATCATCCACTCGAGGCGCCCCCATTCCTGAGGTTCGACCCGTACTCCCCCGGCGGGCTGGAAGCCTCCGCGTCCACGGGCGTGGTCAGACATGTTCCGTTTCCTTTCTCACTACTGCATCAGTCCTTCACAGCGCCAGCGGAGAGACCGCTGGTGATCTGTTTCTGGAAGATCAAAAAGACGACGACGATCGGTACCGCGACAACTGTCGACGCCGCCATCAGCAGACCCCACTCGGTGCCGTACTGTCCCATGAACGAGTTGAGCGTCACCGTGACCGGCTGAAGATCCTGCTTCGTGGTCAGGGTCAATCCGAAGATGAACTCACCCCACGTCATCACAAACGCGAACACGGCGACCGTCACGACGCCGGGTCGCACGAGCGGCAGCACGACACGCAGGAACGCCTGCATCCGGTTCGCCCCGTCAATGGCGGCCGCCTCTTCGAGAGACTTCGGAATGGTCAGATAGAACGGTCTCAACACGATGACAGCAAACGGCAGCACCGCCACCGTGTCGGCGATGATGATGCCGAGGTAGTTGTTGACGAGGCCCACCTGACTGAACAGCGTGAACATCGGCAACGCGACGTTGATCGACGGCAGCAGCTGCGCAATCAGGAACGGGAGCAACAGCAGACCCGTCCAGCGCAGCTGCAACCGCGCCAGCCCGTAGGCGGCCGGTGTTGCCAGCAGCAGGACGAGCACGGTGGTTCCCACACTGATCAGCAGGCTGTTGCCGAGCGAGCGCAGCATCGTCTCGTTCTCGAAGACGGCCCGCACGTAGTTCGAGAAGTCGAACTCGGTCGGTACCAACGTCGGCGGCCGCGTGAACAACTGGTCGGCCGTCTTGAACGACGTCGACACCATCCAATACAGCGGGAACAGGAACACGCCGACGACGACGACACCGATCGCGGTGAGGTGCCACGCAGGCCGCTCGCGAGTGGTGCGACGCAGAGTCGGGCGGGGAGTTGTGGTCATTATGCCGACTCCTCACGACGACGAATCCAGAGGTAGATGACCGAGACGATGAGCGGGATGACGAGCAGGATGTTGGCTGCCGCGGCTCCGTCGCCGAGTCGGAAGTACTCGAACGACAGGTTGTAGACCGCAATCGACAACACGTTCGTCGCCCCTGCGGGACCTCCCGCAGTCATGACGTAGATGACGTCAAACGCCTTGAAGGTGTGCACGAAGCCCAGGAGCAGCGCGATCGCGACGACCGGCCGCATGAGGGGAGCCGTGATGTTGAACAGCCGTTGCCGGGCCGACGCGCCGTCGAGATGGGCCGCCTCGTAGATCTCCAGAGGAATGCCCTGCAGACCGGCATAGACGAGCATCATGTGGAACGGGATGCCGAGCCAGATGTTCGTCAGGATGACCGCGATGAGGGCCGTCTGGGGATTCACCAGCCACGCCTCGTCGGTGTGGATGCCGAAGAGATCCAGAATCGCGTTAAAGAGTCCGTAGCTGCCGGAGTACATCCACCGCCACAGGCTGGCCGAGACGACGGCCGGCATCACCCAGACGACGAGCATGATCGCCCGCAGAAAGCCCGAGAGCGGAAACTTGCGGTTGAAGAAGAGCGCGAACGCCCAGCCGATCGCGTGTTGGAAGGCCAGCGAAGCGAGCGTGAACACCAGCGTGATCAGCAGAGACAAAACGAAGCCCGGCGAGGTGAGGAACTCGGAATAGTTGTCGAGCCCTACGAAGTCGGCCCCACCCTTGAGGAAGTTGCCCGCGTTCACGTCGAACAGGCTGAGATTGAACGTGTACCCGATCGGGTAGAACATGAAGACAAGCAGGAATAGAACCGCTGGGGCGACGAACAGGTAGCGAGTCAGCGACGACTCAGGCCGCCGCCGTCCAGCGGCCGCCCGAAGGCGGACCGCTGGACGGCGAACTCGGGAAGAAACAGTCATCACGGAAGCAAAGGCTCGATCGCCGCCGCGGCCGTGGTGAGGGCGTCCTTCGCAGTGGCCGACCCGCTGAGCACGCTCTGGAGCGCGACAACGACGTGGTCGGCGATCTCGGCGTAGTTCGCGCCGTAGGCCCGCGGGCGTGCGACGACCAGCTGCTCGGCGAATACCGCGAGGTTGGGGTCATCGTTCGACAGCTCGACATCGAGGCGAGTCGGCAGGCTGCCGGCTGCGTCGTCGATCTGCTGCACGCGGGCTGGGTCCTGCATCCACTTCACCAGGTTCCACGCGGCATCGGCGTTGGCGCCATCGGTGACGAGGTAGTTCTCACCACCGGTGACCGAAGCCGCCTCCTCGCCTGCGGGCAGCAGAGCCACTCGGTAGTTGAGGTCAGGTGCCTGTGCCGCGAGGTAGGAGAACTGCCAGGGTCCATTGATCATCATGGCCGTGCGGCCCTGAGCGAACTCGGCCGCAACTGCAGCCTGGTCCCAGTTCAACACCTCACGCGAGACGCTGCCGTCTGCGATGAGGCCTGCCGAAAATTCGAGCGCCTCGATCGCTTCCGGGGAATCGATATCGGTCAAGTCGCCGCCGGCTTGCCAGAGGGTCGGGAGCCACTGGAACACTGACTGCTGGTTGTTGATCGCCGAGAAGGCGTAACCGTAGCGCTCCGACGTCGTCAGTTCGGCGGCGGCGTCGCTCAGCTCCTCCCACGTCGTAGGCGGTTCGATGCCGGCCTCGTCGAGCAGGTCCACGTTATAGAAGAGCGCAAGGGCGTTGGCCGTGATCGGCAGGCCGTAGATGCGGCCGTCGAGCGACGCGGAGTCGATGAGTCCCTGGGGGTACTGGTCGAGTTCGCCCCAGGCCTCGAGGCGGTCGGTCAGGTCGGCTGCGATTCCGAGTTCGGCGAACTGCTGGTGGTCGGGACCGTTCACGATCGTGATGTCGGGCAGCGCACTTGCGCCCGCCGACTGCAGCAGCGTCTTCTTCAAGTCGGCGTACGCAATGAACTCGCGTTCGATCGTCACGTTCGGGTACTCCGCGGTGTATTCGTCGAGCAGCGCGATAACCGCGTTGGCCGGGGCCGAGTCCTCCGCGTAGTAGTCCCACCAGGTGAGGGTGACGGGAGCGTCGGGGTCGAACGTGCTCTCGGGTTCGGCAGCCTCAGGGCTGCAGGCCGCGAGGCTGGCCGCGAGCGCGGCTGCGGTCGCGACCGCAAGTACTCGTCGAGTGGTGCGTGTGAGGTGCATGAGGGGGTCTCCTTCATCGTTGAGCGAGAAGCCGCAATTACGTGGTGGCGCCGGGAACCAGCGAACCTAAGCCCGTTGTGGGCGCTCACATCCTCCCCTTCGCATCCTCGGCCTGAGAGAGCCAATATCGTCGTGATGGCCCACTATTCGACCGTCGACTGCGCTTTCCATGCTTCGGCGATGAGCTCGATTCCCCGGGCTACCTCCTGCGGTCCGACGGCGTACGAGATGCGCACGTGGTCATCGAGCCCGTCGGATGCGCTGAAGGTCGGGCCCGGCAGAAACCGCACACCGAGCTGCTCTGCCCGTTGCGCGAGCGTCGTGGCGCTGCCTGTCGGCAGGCGAACCCACATCGATCCTCCGCCGGTCGGCATCACCGGCAGCCAGTCGGGCAGTTCCCTCGCCAGGGTGTCGAGGGCGACTTGCCGGTGGTGCGACAACATCTCTCGACGCTGGTCACGCGCCGACTCCAACTGAGGCAGCAACCGGGTCGAGACCAACTGGGCGATCAAGGAGGTGCCCAGATCGAGCTCACCCTTGAGTGCTGCGAGTTCACTGACGAGCACCGGATCCGCCCGCAACCACCCGACCCGAAGACCTCCCCAGAAGGACTTACTCACCGATCCGACCGTGGTGATCAGATCGCCGCCGGCGGCTAGCGGGATGGGACGGCGGTTGCCATCGATGATCGTGTCAGCGAGCGTCGCATCGTCGATCACGGGAAGCCGGAATCGGTTCGAGATCGTCGCGATTCGACTGCGGCGGAAGTCGTCGAGCACCGACCCGACCGGGTTCTGAACAGTCGATTGCACCACGAGAAGAGCGGGAGAGTGGGCCTTGACCGCCGAGGCCAGTTCATCCACGTCGATGCCATCAGCCCCTGATTTCACGCCGATCAGCCGTCCTCCGAGGCTCTTCAAGGACTCGATCGCGCCACGGAAGGTGGGCTCCTCAACGAGAACCGGCGCGCCGGGGCGCACGAAGAGCGACGCGGTCAGTCGCAGCGCCTGCTGCGCGCCCGACGTCACCAAGATGTGCTCGGGCGTGGTGGGCAGTCCGAGGTCGGTGTAGTAGCCGGCGATGGCCTCCCGCAGCTCAGGTAGTCCAGCGGGAAGGTACCCGTGAGTCATGACCAGGCTGCGTAGGCGGGCACCGTCGATGTAGTTGAGTTCTTCGGCGACCATCGGAAGTCCTGGCAGAGCCGCGCTGCGCAGGTCGATCCGCTCGGCGAGAGGCTCCGCTACGAAACTGCTCAGCCGGTCGTCTCCGCGGGTTGCCGATCGTTGCCGGGAGTAGGTCACGTAGGTTCCGTCACCCTGCCTGCTCTGGAGTAGGCCTTCCGCCCGGAGCACATCGAGCGCCTTCGTCACCGTATTGCGACTGAGACCCAGCACCTGGCCCATCGACCGCTCGGCCGGCAGCCGAGTTCCCGATGCCAGAGCACCAGAGCGAGTCAACGAACGCAACCCGTCCGCGAGGTCATCATGAAGAGAATGCTCGCCGGTGCGCCACTCGCCGAGCAGGCGAACGAGACGATTGACGCCCATGGCCGCCAATCCAAACGAATTGGCCCTCGCTGACTGCTGTGTCATGGGCACATCATGATCATCGATTGGCGCGCGGTCAAACGGACCGCCGCTTCTCCCGCGACCCACGTGAGGTAACGAAAATGACGCACACCGTCGTGCTGATTGGAGCCCTGGATACCAAGGGCGAGGAATACGCCTTCGTGCGCGACCGCCTCGCGGCCGCCGGAGTGGGCTCGATCGTCGTCGACATTGGAGTGTTGGGAGCGCCGATGTTCCCCGCCGACATCGATCGGGCGGCCGTCGCGCGTGCTGCGGACGCCAACATCGACGACCTCGTATCGGCTGCCGACCGCGGCCAGGCGATGGATGCCATGGCGCGCGGAGCCGCGAGCGTCGTCGCGTCGCTCGTCGAGGCCGGTGACGTGCAGGGGGCTCTCGCCCTCGGCGGTACCGGCGGCACCTCCGTCGCGGCGCAGGCGTTCCGCGATCTGCCTCTCGGATTCCCGCGGCTGATCGTCTCGACCGCCGCCTCGGGCAACACCGAGCCGTATATCGGTGCCTCCGACCTCATCCTGGCCCCCTCGATCGTCGACATCGCCGGGCTGAACCGCATCTCGCGCCGAATCCTCGCCAACGCTGCTGCTGCTGTCGCGGGCATGGTTGTCGCGGACCCGCTGCCGGAGGTCGCCGATCGACCGCTCGTGGCCGCGAGCATGTTCGGGGTCACGACGGCCTGCGTTACCCGCGCCCGTGAGCGTCTGGAGTCCCTCGGCTACGAGGTGCTCGTGTTCCACATGACGGGCAGCGGTGGTCGCGCCATGGAGGCCCTCATCCGCCAGGGCTACATCGCCGGAGTACTCGACATCACGACGACTGAGCTCGCCGATCACCTCGTGGGCGGAGTGTTCGATGCCGGCCCCGATCGCCTCACCGCGGCTGCCGCCGCCGGCGTGCCGCAGGTCGTTTCGGTCGGGGCGCTCGACATGGTGAACTTCGGCGCCCGCGACACGGTTCCCGAGCGGTTCGAGAGCCGCAACCTCTACGTGCACAACTCGAGCGTCACGCTGATGCGAACGACGGCGGACGAGACGGCACTGCTCGGAGCCGAGTTGGCGCGCAAGGTCGCGGCGTCGACGGGCGACGCGAGCATCCTGCTGCCCCTGAAAGGCGTCTCGGCCATCGCGACCGCCGGCGGACCCTTCCACGACGCGGATGCCGACGCCGCGCTCTTCAACTCGATCCGCGCAGGCGTCGCGGGAACTGACGTCGAACTCATCGAACTCGATCTCGACGTCAACGACCCGGACTTCGCCGATGCCTGCGCGGATCGGCTCCACGAACTGATCGCCGCCCGCCGCTGACGCGGCACCCCGAGTCCGAAATCCGATCCAGAGGAAGCACCATGCCCTACATCGCCCGCTCCGAGATCCTGTCCCGCCTGCGTACCAAGATCGACCAGCGACAGCCGATCATCGGTGCGGGAGCGGGAACCGGGCTCTCCGCCAAGTGCGAAGAGGATGGTGGCGCCGATCTGATCGTGATCTACAACTCCGGGCGGTACCGCATGGCCGGTCGCGGTTCGCTGTCGGGTCTGCTGGCCTACGGCAACGCCAACGACCTGGTGCTCGAGATGGGCCGTGAGGTGCTGCCGGTCGTGCAGAACGTCCCGGTGCTCGCGGGCGTCAACGGCACCGATCCGTTCATGAACCCGGCCCAGCTCATCCGCGACCTGAAAGATCAGGGCTTCTCTGGCATCCAGAACTTCCCCACCGTCGGCCTGATCGACGGGGTGTTCCGTGCGAACCTCGAGGAAACGGGGATGAGCTACCAGCTCGAGATCGATCTCGTACGCCTCGCACACAATGCCAACATGTTGACCACCCCCTACGTCTTCTCCCGCGAAGACGCCGCCGCGATGACCGAAGCCGGGGCCGACATCATCGTCTGCCACCTGGGCCTCACGACAGGTGGCAGCGTTGGCGCCGAGACCGCCCGCAGTCTCGACGACTGCGTCACGCTGGCCAACGAGTGGGCAGCTGCGGCCCGCGCGGTGCGCGGCGACCTAATCGTGCTCGTACACGGCGGCCCGATCGCCGAGCCCGAAGACGCCCAGTACGTGCTGTCCCGGAGTCCCGCCATCGACGGCTTCTACGGCGCGTCATCCATGGAACGACTCCCCACGGAGCGCGCCCTCACGGCCGCCGTGCGGGAGTTCGCCGCGATGACACTCCCTGCACGCTGACGGCTGTCACCCGGGGTGCTGCCGTTCGAGGTCGCCGAGCGCTAAATTGTGCGCGTGGCCAGTGATCAAGAAGACATCGCAACGCTGAAGGAACAGGTCGCGCACCTGACCCGACTAGTCGAAGAGCTGTACTACCGCTCGGGCACGCCCGTGCCGAGCGAGCCTCTCTCGCTCGATGCCCCGCCCGCCGACATCGTCGACGCGCTGCGCTCGGGCCAGAAGATCACGGCGATCAAGCTGTGGAAGGAACGCACCGGCATGGGCCTCGCCGAGGCGAAGATCCAGATGGATGACCTCGAAAGCAGGTTGGGGCTGTGACGATCTCTGAGGGTCCAGGCTCGGTGGAAGAGGAGGCTCCGGCCGTCGTCGTCGCCGGGCGCACGATCGGCGGCATCCTGCTGATCTTGGTCGGCCTCGCGCTCGCTCTGCTCGGCGCGTTCGTGTACTTCATCGTGCCGTTCATCGCGCTGGGGACCGACGGCGGAATCTGGTGGACGCTCAGCGACCTCGACTTCGTGTTCGCGATCATCGGCGGCATTGGGCTGGTGCTGGCCTTCGCCGGCGGTGGGCTCGTGCGACGTGCCCGCAAGCGCAACCTCGCGATGTTCGTGGATGACGGCCCGATGCTCGGAACCATCGACCTCTCCGGCGACGAACCGCCCGCCGAGAAGCGCACCGGCGAGCAGCCGCCGACCATCGTCTAAGGTCTCGCAGCTCGCGTCACCGTTTGCGGGCGACCCAGATCTCCTCGGCCGGCCACTGGCGGGCCCACTCGGCAGTGACGATCCCGGGAGTCGCCGTGGTGTGCTCCGGCGCCTGCAACTCGTGAAGGGCGATGATCTCGAACCCGTTGTCACGCAGCAGCCGGATCCAGCGGCCGTGCTCGAGGGTGAACGACACCGAGCCGTCGTCCCACTCGGTGGAGTGCAGACCGAATGAGGGCCGCTGGAGGTGCTCGGTCGCCGGGTCGTAGTCGCCGACATCCAGGGGCGTGGTGAGGATGAGCTGCAGCCCGTTGACGAGAAACGCGAGCGTGCCGCCCGGCCGCAACAGGCGAGATGCCTCCGGCACCCACGCGTACGGGTCGCACCAGATCGACGCCCCGTACTCGCTGATGGCGAGGTCGAATGACGCGTCGGGCAGCGGCACGTGCTCGGCGTTGCCCTCGATCAACGGAAACGGGAGGTCGAACTGGTCCTGCATCGCGCGGGCGGTCGCCAACTGGGCGGGCGACAGATCGATTCCGACCGGCCGTGCGCCGCGCTGCGCGAGCCACCCCGAGAAGTAGGCGGTGCCGCAGCCGAGCTCGATGACATCCAGGCCCTCGAGGTTCTCGGGCAACACCCGCAGCTCCGATTCGGGAATCGGCCAGAAACCCCAGGTGATCTCCTCCGAAGCCCACGCGCTCGCGGCCCATGTGGCGTAGTCGACCGACTTGAGCTGCCACACGGCGA
This sequence comes from uncultured Schumannella sp., assembly GCA_964497165.1. GTDB lineage: Bacteria > Actinomycetota > Actinomycetes > Actinomycetales > Microbacteriaceae > Pseudolysinimonas_A. Next base: position 15,749 of record CAZCEE010000010.1, read on the forward strand.
GGTTCTTGCCCAGGTAGTCGGCTTCCACGAGCGCCACTCTAGGGCTGCGCCTGGCGCAGAAGGGCCGCGGGTCACTGGCGAGAGACTCCGAGGGCTGGTCCGTGGGCGCCTAAGAAGTCGCGAGATCTCGGCTGGCCGCACAACGGGGACTAGGTCGCTGAAGGCTTCTTGAACGGGCTCGGGAAGAGCGCGAGCACCGTGTGGGAGTCGTCGCCTCGCGACAAACCCTCTACTACTTGCAGCCACACGGGCACGTCCTGCAGGAAATGTCGAACTTCGAACCGCATCCCCGGCTCAACCGTGACGGGCACGGGGTGGTCTTCTCCCGCGCGTCCCTCCTCATCGAAGACGATCGGCATCGTGACGTCCGGGATAGCCACCGCGCCGTGGTACTCGACAACGACCTTCTGCGGAAGCACATCCGGGCCTTCGAAGGTCACGTCGAGGCTCCAGGTCGCGGTCCAGTCCTTTGACAGGAGTTTCGTCATACCAGGGATCGTACGCTCGTCAACACGACAAGGTTTGGCCGCCATGCGCACTCGCGCGTCCAAGCGGACGCCACGGTTTGCGGTTGTCGCTGATCCCCTGGCGAGCGTCTGCGATCCTGACTTCGCTCGTTCGCGCGCATCCAGGCGCGCAAGTCCGCTTGGCGCGTCTCACCGACTACGTTTTCGGCTAAGAGGTAGAGGGTGACGGTGTCGATCGCCAGGCCACCCAGCACCCTTGAGCACCTTGACTCCGTCGGGCCGGAATAGTTTCCACGCGTGCTGGGGTCGCGCTCGATCCTGTTCAAACCTCTTCGCGCTCGGCCGGTCGCGCGGGCTCACGCGCGTCGGCCACTTCCGTATCGTGGAGCTTGTTCCAGTAGGGGATGAACACAAGTCGTAGGGCGAACCACCACAAGTAGAGGCCGCTTCCGTTTGCGGCCGCTACGTCGCTGAGTAGCCCGTGTGCTACCTCGTTGCGGAGGTTGGGGCCGATCGGCCCGCAGAGCAGCGCCCTTAGCTCGAACGCCAAGTCCTCCCCGAATACGTCTTCCGCGGACGACCGCTCCATGAGGGCTGAAATGCCGACCTCGACCTCGGTCTGTTCTGCAGTGATCGTGCTCGTCGGTTCCCCGGCGTTTGCCAAGTGGTGGCGCACAAGGTTTTCGAGCTGTGGCGTGAGCAGCTGCGTCGCCATTGAGAAATCGCCGTTGAAGCCGTAACTGAGAGCTTTCGCGAACTGAATCACGCGATCGTGCGGCACAAGTCCTGTTTTTCGAACCACCTCGGCGAAGTCGCCAATGCCGAGATTGTGCTCGTTCGTGAGCTGGACAAAGGCGGGCCAGATCGCACCTTGGCTGAGGAACCGAATCCTGAGCTCGTAACTTTGAATCATCTGCTTCCAAACGGAGGGGTCAACGCCGTAGATGGGATCGCCCCCCTGCCCACCCGAGCGGTGAATGACGCGACCATCGCGGCTGAAGTGCACGGTGGAGAACAGCGACTGGAGCGGGTGCTCACGGACTAGATCCTCTGCGGACTTCTTCTCAACGGCGAAACGAGCGAAGTCAGCGAGCGCGCAAAACGCCAGGAGTGCTTCCACCGGCGCTCGGCCCTTGACTTGATCGCGAGCTTGCTTGGCCGCTGAGGAGAGGTCGATGGGCTCCGAGGTGAACGCGATCATCGAGCCGAGAGAGGCCGCGCCTGACTCCCTGATGCGACGCGCGAAGAGGGCGGGCAGATGCGCCAATCCGAGCTCGTCTCGTGCGGCTCTCGGTATTTCGCGCACCCGTTGGAGGGCGAGCTCAAAGAGATGCGAAGCTCGCATCGTCCCTTGGGCCCCGCCGGTACGGGCGTGCACCTCGGCCTCGTCGCTAAGACTCTGAATCTCCATTTGAGCCGCGCGGTAGCTCTGGTCGCGCAGCCCCGCACGAGCGAACCAGACCGACGCGCTACGGAGGTACGCACGCGAGCGCTCCGGCTCCCTTGCTGCTAGTGAGCCAAGCTTCTCCAGACGCTCCGCGATGACTCCCGCGCGATCTCGCGCCAAGCCGTGCTCCGCGAGAACGTCAGCGGCCCGGACGGCCATGAAGCCGTCGGTCGAGGTGCGAATCACTCTCCGGAGCTCTTGCTCCAGCTTCGCGAGTCGCGCCCGCATCGGTTTGCCGTAGCGACGGGCGACTAGCAACCCGCGATCCCACATCTCGCGCTCGTGCATCCAACTCGCGCCGGAGATGCCATTCTCGATCAGCGCATCGAGATGTTGCCCGGAGAGCGCGATGCGTTCTTGCCCCGTGGACAGGATCGAGACCACATCGCTGACGCGAGCCCGAAGGAGCAAGTGAGGAATGTAAGTCACTAGTGACCGCAGGGCGGCGACTTCTTCCGAGGTCAGATCAGACGGGATCGGTGAGCGCCGATCTTCGATCGAAATGGATGGTCCGTAAGGGGCATGCCAGTCGTCCGCTCGCACGAACAGCGACGCCACCTTGGCCAGCGCTTCGAACGCCATACGGGCGGGCGGGTCGTCCGTCTTGGAAGCCGCGTCGGTAAGTGGCATCCAAAGCCCGCCAACTCCGTGTCGCTCTGTCTCGAACGCTTCCCGAGCAGGATCGGTAGCGAAGAGAGTCGCCCAGTCGACGGCGGGTTCCTGATCCGCGGCGTTAGCCATGTCTCAGACAGTACGGCGCACGAGCGTCGAGAACGATCCAACTTGAGCCACGGATTTGCCCATGGATCGCCCAGGCTCCAGAGGGCATCCGCCCGTTCGAGCCCGCGAGAGAGGCGACCGGCAGCAGAAACGGCTCCGTTCTCTGGCGAGAGAGATCGAAGCCGAATCCGTACACCCCCCGGGACTTGAACCCGGAACCCACTGATTAAGAGTCAGTTGCTCTGCCAATTGAGCTAGAGGTGCGTAGCCCGCAAGCGGGACCGAGGGACAACGATAGCATGGCGGCCGTGAGTGATCTCGTGCGCCTCGAAGCGGGTTCGCTCGCCCCCGACTTCACCCTGCCCGACCAGTTCGGGCATCCGTTCACGCTGTCGAACACGCGCGGGTCGAAGACGATCGTGTACTTCTACGGCGAGGCCGGAACGCCCGCCTGCACGTCTCAGGCGTGCGACTTCCGCGACAACATGGATGTCTTCACTTCGGCCGGATACCGGGTGGTCGGCATCTCCCGCGACGAGCCGAACGTCAACGCCGACTTCGCCCGCGACGAGCGGTTGCCGCAGGTCATCCTGAGCGATCCGACGCGCGAGGTGCACGAACTGTACGGAACCTACGGCGAAAAGCAGCTCTACGGCCGGACGGTGAACGGGGTCATCCGCGCTACCTTCATCCTCGACGAGGCGGGTCGCATCGAGCAGGCGCTCTACAACATCAAGGCGACCCGGCACGTCGCGATGCTTCTCAAGAAGCTTCGTCTCGACCGCTGAGCCACCCGGCGGTCGGCCGGGCGACGGCGAGCCCGAACCCGACCACGGCGACGATGACGAGCGGCCACCCCCACCCCGGCTGCGCGAACGCACCCTGCAGGGCTCCGACGCCGACCGCGAAGAGCAGCACCTGGAAGACCACTGCCGCGGCGCGCACCCAGGCGCGCCCACGCCAGATGCCGAGCAGCACGGCGCCGAGCACGCCCACCACCAGACCGGCGAGCACGACGAGTGCGATTGCCGTGCCGAGCGATGCGGGTGGCGTGGTCACCACCTCGACGAGCAGCAGGATGCCGAGCGCGAGCACGCCGACGAACTCGGCAGCGACGACTGCCAGGAGCGTCCAGACGGTTGCCGGGCGGTTACGGGGAGCTGAAGGATCACCTATTGATTCGATGCTTCAAGTATGAAACCCTTACCAACGGTTGATGTGACGCCTACAGAGTCGTAGGTGAGTCCGGAAGGCCGAAACCCCAATCTTTCCGTTCTCACTTCGACCATGCGCGAATGTGCTCCACAGAGCAAACCCGATTCGCGTCACGCGTCAGCAGCAACAAAAGGAGCACCACCCATGGATTGGCGTGACAAAGCCGCCTGTCTCACCGCAGACCCGGAGCTCTTCTTCCCGGTCGGCAACACCGGACCGGCCGTCGACCAGATCGACAAGGCCAAGGCTGTGTGCGCACGGTGCTCGGTCACCGAGCAGTGCCTGCAGTACGCCCTCGAGACCAACCAGGACTCCGGCGTCTGGGGTGGCCTCAGCGAAGACGAGCGTCGCGCCCTGAAGCGTCGCGCTGCTCGCGCCCGTCGCGCCTCCTAGCCTCGCCACGGCACGCGAAGTGCCAGAATCTGTCGCGCGCGGCGTGCGAGATGCCCGGATAGTGGCACTTCGCGAGCCGGATCTACACCCGCGTCAGCCAGAGCAGAGGCACGTCGATCGTGACCTCGGTACCTTCGCCCTCGAGCGTGTGCCAGTCGATCGTGCCGCCCAGTTCGCCCTGAATCAGGGTGCGCACGATCTGGGTGCCGAGGCCTGAGCCGACCTTCCCCTCGGGAAGCCCGCCTCCGTTGTCGCGCACCCGGATCGTCAGGTGCCCGTTCTTGCGTTTCGCCGAGATCTCGACCTGACCGTCGGCGCGGCCGGCAAGCCCGTGCTCGACAGCGTTCGTCACCAGTTCGGTGAGCGCAAGGGCGAGCGGTGTCGCATACGCGCTCGGGAGCGTGCCGAACTTGCCGGTCTTGATCGGTCGCACCGTCGTGTTGTGGCTCGACGCGACCTCCGCGACGAGCAGCAGCACCCGGTCGAACACCTCGTCGAAGTCGACGATCTGGTCGAGCCCTTCGCTGAGGGTGTCGTGCACCACGGCGATCGCCGCCACCCGACGCATGGCCTGGTTGAGGGCATCCTTCGAGTCGTCGCTGCGCGCCCGCCGAGCTTGGATGCGCAGCAGCGAGGCGACGGTCTGCAGGTTGTTCTTCACCCGGTGGTGGATCTCGCGGATCGTCGCGTCTTTGGTGATGAGCTCCTGCTCTTGGTGCCGCACCTCGGTGACGTCGCGCACGAACACCGCCGCGCCGACGCGCTCGCCACGGAACTTGATCGGGATGGTGCGCAGGGTCACGGTCACGCCGCGGGCCTCGATGTCGGTGCGCCACGGCGCCCGGCCCGAGACGACAAGCGGCAGCGACTCGTCGACGTGCTGCTTGTTGGCGAGCAGCCCAGTGGTCACTTCGGCGAGCGACTCGCCCTCGAGCTCGCCCTGGAATCCCATGCGGTTGAACGCCGACAGGCCGTTCGGGCTCGCGAAGGTGACGATGCCGTCGACGTCGAGGCGGATGAGACCGTCGGATGCGCGCGGGGCCCCGCGACGCGGCATCGTCGGCGCCGACAGGTCGGGGAAGTCTCCGGTGGCGATCATCGCGAAGATGTCGTTCGCACACTGGTTGAAGGTGAGCTCCTGGCGGCTGGGTGTGCGCGCCTCGCTCAGGTTGCTGTGCCGGGTGAGCACCGCGATGGGCTTCTCGGTGACAGCCTGACCGCTCGGCGCGAGCCGCCGCACGACGGGCACCGCGCGCACCCGGGTCGGCGTCTCCTCGTACCAGTCCGGCGCCGCGGTGTCGACGATCTGCGAGGTCTCGAAAGCCTCGGTGACCTGCTGTTTCCACTCCGGTTTGATCTGCTGCCCGACGAAGTCGCGGTAGAAGAGCGTGGCGGCGGATGAGGGCCGCGCGTGGGCGACGGCGACGAATCCGCCGTCGGAGCTGGGAACCCACAACACGATGTCGGCGAACGCCAAGTCGGCGAGCAGTTGCCCGTCGGCCACGAGCAGATGCAGCCACTCGACGTCGGTCGCCGAGCGATCCTGCGAGAGCATCAGCTCGGAGAGGGTCGACACCCCACCAACGTTACCCGCGCGCGCGACGCGCTATCGGCGACGCTAGGGCGTGTCTCCTTATTGGC
>CAZCEE010000011.1:0-21437 GCA_964497165.1 uncultured Schumannella sp.
GCATCGCCGCCGTCGGCACGGTGGAAGAGAACGACGACGCCGAGTGGGCGCGAGTGCTCGACGTCAACGTCACCGGAATGGCCCGGGTCACCGCGGCCGCGCTGCCGTGGCTGCGGCGGTCCGCTCACGCCGTCGTCGTCAACGTCTGCTCCATCGCCGCCCTCAACGGGTTGCCGCGGCGCGCGCTCTACTCGGCGTCGAAGGGTGCGGTGCTGTCGCTGACCTTCGCGATGGCCACCGACCACGTGGGTGAGGGTATCCGCGTCAACGCGGTCAGCCCCGGCACGGTGGCCACCGAGTTCGTCGACCGCCTGCTGCAGACGTTTGACGATCCCGTCGCCGAACGCGCGGCGATGGATGCCCGCCAGGCGATCGGGCGCATGGTCACCCCGCGGGAGGTGGCCGACGCGATCGCGTTCCTCGCGAGCCCCCGGTCGAGTGCGACCACCGGCACGGCGCTCGAAGTCGACGGCGGGGTGACGCACCTTCGGGTGCGGAACTGATCGCGCCTTCGGCCGACTCGGGTCAGCTGGAGATCTTCGTCGTACCCGACTCCGGCGGCTTGCTTCGGAGGAAGGTCGTAGCGCGTCGAACCGCAGACAGGCGCTTACCGGCACCCTCCCACCGAGACAGCGTGACGGCGGCCAGCAGTGCGAGGCCGTTGAAGAGGTCGGAGACCCAGTTCTGAGCGCCGAGGAGCTGCAATCCCTTGATCCCGACGGCGAGAACATAGACCGAGATCAGCGTTCCCCAGACGTTGAACCTGCCACCTTTGAATTGCGTCGATCCGAGGAAGACGGCGGTCAGCGCCGGCAGCATGAAGCCGGGGCCGACCGTCGGGTCGCCCGAGTTGATGCGGGAGGCGAGGAGCACTCCTGCCAGGCCGGCGATCGTGCCGCCGGCCATCAGCGCCGCGACCTGCAGTCGAGCCACGTTGACGCCCGACAGGCGTGCACCCTCGGGGTTGAAGCCGGCCGCGTACATCCTGCGCCCGACGGGCGTTCGCTCGAGCAGGTACCAGGCGATCAGGCACACCGCGACCATGATGAACACCGGGAAGGTGATGCGCTGGGGATTGTCGGCGCCGAACAGGGGCAGCCCGCCGGTCGCGAGCAGCCGGAACCCGTCGCCGAGTCCGATGAGCTGTCGGTTTTCAGACAGGAAGGCGACACCGGCGAGCAGAACAGAGCTCATTCCGAGCGTCGCGATGAACGAGTCGATCCTGAGTCTCGTGATGATGAGCCCCGAGACCAGCCCGACGACGGTGCCGGTGAGGATGGCGACGGGCACCGCGAGACCCCACGGCAAGGCGAGCTTCACCTGCAGCACGGCGACGAGGATGACCGCGAAGCCGATCTCCGACCCGATGGCGAGGTTGAAGGCGCCGACGACGAGGGGAATCAGGACGGCGACGGCGGCGAGAACGGTCACCGTGTTGGCGTCGAGGAGGTTCAGCCAGGTCCCCGGGGTCAGAAAGGTGCGGGGGGTGGCGATCGAGAACAGGATGAACAATCCGACGAAGATGTAGATCGCCGAGATGTTCCGGAAGCCGAGGAGCTCAGCCCAGCGCCGCCGCTGTGGCGTGCCGCCGGTCTTGCGGTCGGTTGCGACGTCGGTCGCCTGCTGCGTGTTCACTCTGCTCCTTTGGTGGTGACGGGGGCGGCGTCGGTGCCGTCCGCGAGTCCGTAGCCTTCGAGGACGAGGCGGGTTTCGGTCAGGTCGGGGCCGCTTAGCTCGGCGGTCACTCGTCCGTTGCGCATGACGAGAACGCGGTCGCAGAGCCGCACCAGCTCTTTGGCTTCCGACGAGCAGACGAGCACACCCACGCCGTCGCGTGCCGCGTCGTCGATCGCATCGTAGATGGTCTGCTTGGCGCCGATGTCGACGCCCTGCGTCGGTTCTTCAAGTAGCAGCACGGTCGGCGTGTTGCGCAGCCACTTGGCGAAGACGATCTTCTGCTGGTTGCCGCCGCTGAACAGGGCGAACACCTGTTCGGGGCGGGGCGGGCGCACGTCGTAGTCGGCCATGAGGCTGCCGGCTTCGCGGCGCTCGCGCGAGATGTCGACCGATCCGATGCGGTCGGTCAGCGAACGTAACTCCGGCAGGGTGATGTTCTCGCGCGCCGACATCGGTCGAACGGAACCGAACTTTGCGCGGTCACCCGGCACGAAGGCGATGCCCCGAGCAATGCTGCGGCCCGGCGACCGTTTGGCGTACGGGCGACCGTCGACATCGAAACGCGCTGCGGTGCCGTTGGCGCCGCCGAAGATCGTCGCGGGCAGAATCTCGCGTCCCGACCCGAGCGCACCGGCAACCCCGACGACTTCGCCGGCACGCACTGTCAGATCCACCTCGTGGAGACCGTCGCCCGAGAGCCGCTCGATGTCGAGAAGCACGCGGCCGTGATCGCGGATGCTCCGCCCGTGTTCGGCTTCGCCTGCGGGGATGCCGGTGACGTACGAGACGAGTCGGTCGTGATCGACCGTTGCTCGGTCCTCGTCGGCGACTTTGACCCCGTCGCGCAGTACGACGACTCGATCGGCCAGATCGAGCACCTCGTCGAGGCGGTGGGAGATGAAGATGACCCCGGCGCCTTCGGCAGCGAGCGCTTTGACCGCGTCGAAGAGCACCGTCACTTCGCCGGCGTGAAGGGCTTCGGTGGGCTCATCCAGGATGAGGATGTTGCGCGGGTGCGACCAACCGTCGAGGGCTCGTGCGATCGCGATGATCGACCGTTGGGCCGGCGCGAGTTGGCCGACCGGAATGGACAGGTCGAAGGATTCGCCGAACCGTCGCAGAAGTTCGTGGGCCCGCGCCTCCTCGTCGCGCCGCGAGAAGGGGGCGAACGAGTCGACGAGGTGTCGGGGTCGCGTGATGTCGAGGTTCTCGATGGCGTTGAGTTCCATCGCGAGACCGAGATCTTGATGGATGATGTGGATCTCGGTGTGGACACCGGCGTCGTCGAGCAGGGCTACCGATCCGGCGTCTTTGGTGTACACTCCGGCGAGGATCTTGACGAGGGTGGATTTACCGGAGCCGTTGTGCCCGACCACCGCCACGATCTCGCTGCTCCGAACATCCAGCGAGACGTCGTCGAGCGCGCGTAGCCCGGGAAACTCCTTGACCAGGCCCGTGATCGTCAGCAGCGGTGTGTCGGTGAGCCCAACGCCGGTCATCCGGTCCACTCCCTCGGTTGTGTCAAGCGACGTCATCGGGAGGCCACCCCGGCATGGGGTGGGGCGATGTCGGCGTTGACATGCGGAATCGTCTTCAGATACCGCACAGTATCTCATTGCGATGCAGAAGCCAACCTTTGGCTTATGTGCCACCGGATTCGTCGGAGTTGCCATTGACGGGCACATCGCCGTTGACCTACCATCGGGTATCTAAAGTCTCAAGGGTATTTCGATACTGAGTGCCATGCGACGTTAGGGCGATCGGCGAACATCGCCGGCCGTTTGAAGACAACGAAGTCATCAAGAAGGTGAGCAGTCACATGCAACGATCCACCCTTCGGGTCGGCGGCGCTCTCGCGCTCGCCGCAGCCCTGTCACTCATCGTCAGCGGATGTGTGGCCGACGGGGGCGAAGAGCCCACCGAGGCGGCCCCCCTGACCTATCGGGACGCCGACGGAGCCTGCGCGGCCGACGCCAACGCAGGTGTCGACCTGGCGGCGGCCGAGGCATTCCTCGAGCCGTTCCTGGCCGGCCCCGAAGGAATCTTCCTGACGGAAGCACTCTCCGAACCGGTCAGCCCCGACACCACAGTGGCGTTCCTCAACAACGGAACCGTCATCGCCGGCCTCATGCAGAGCTTCACGCAGGCGGCGGCCGAGACGGCCGGCGTACAGTTCCAGAACATCGACACCGGAACCGGCGCCGACACCATCAACTCCGCGCTCAACTCGGTCGTCGAGAGCCAGCCCGACATCGTCATCGCGGCGGCGCTCGACGCGACGTTCTTCCAGGATCAGCTCGCACAGCTCGAGGCGGCCGGCACCACCTTCGTCTACATCGGTGCGGTCAACGGCGACCAGTTCGGCGTGCCGGACTCCGTCGGAGGCAAGGACGCGTCGGAGATCAACGGGCGAGTGCTCGCCGCCAGCGCGGTGTACTTCACGTGCGGAACGGGTACGGAGTTCACCTTCTATCACATCCCCGAATTCGCCTTCTCGCAGGTGCAGCTCGAATCCGCGACCGCCTACCTCGGTGAACTGTGTGCCGAGTGCAACCTGCGCCCGGTCGACATCTCGATCACCGACCCCTCGCCGTCGGACAAGATCGTGTCCGACCTTCAGGCCCACCCGGAGTCGCAGTTCTTCGTAACGACGGCCGACCAGTTCCAGATCGGGCTCGCTCAAAAGGCCGAGCTCGCCGGTATCGAGAACGCGGTCGGCATCGGCCACTCGACGATCGCACCGAACATCCAACAGATCGCGGCTGGTGAGCAGACGGCAGGGTTCGCTGTCGACTACAACCAGTACATCTGGGTCGCGCTCGACGAAGGCTTCCGTCGCGCCCAGGGTGACGCATCCGCGTACGACGATTGGGCGACCGTTGTTCAGTCCATGTCGCGGCTGATCACCCCTTCGACGGCCGGTGACTACACCAGTCCGGCGGGGTTCATCGCAGACCCCGACATGGCGGCGCACTTCGCCGAGCTCTGGGGCTGACCCCGCCTCCACACCCGACGGGGCCCCGACCGGAAGAGTCGGGGCCCCGTCCCTCACCCGCACCGCACCCGCTACGCCAATAATCGGATCGAAGGAGATCTCATGACCGACCCAGCCCGGTATCGCGCATTCAGTGGAGCCCTGCCCTACGAGTTCGGCCCCATGATGGGACACCTCGAGTACACCGGTTGGCGCGAAGAGCAGCTGTCCTGGAAGACGACCTGCTACATCGGCGACTGGTCGTTCGTGCCCCAGATCCGCGTCAAGGGGCCGGATGCCGTGAAGCTGTTCTCCGACCTCTCGGTGAACAGCTTTGAGAACCACCCGGTCGGCCGGGCCAAACATTGCATCATGTGCAACGAGGACGGCAAGGTCATCACTGAGGGAATCCTCCTCCGGCACGCCGAGGACGACTTCGAGTTCGAAGCGGCTGCTGGGTGGGTCTGGTACCACATCAAGACCGGTGGCTACGACGTCGAGGTCTCCTTTCCGATGACCCACAAGCTGCAGGTCTCCGGCCCCACCGCGCTGCCGCTGCTCGAGAAGCTCACCAAGACGACGCTCCGCGACGTGAAGTTCATGGAGACCAAGGTGCTCCCGGTGGGTGACCGCAGCGTCAACTTCCTGCGCCAGGGCATGGCCGGCGAGATCGGGTTCGAACTACACGGCCCGATCGAGCAGCACGACGAGATCCTCGAGGCGGTGCTCGAAGCCGGCAAGGAGTTCGGCATCCGGCGTCTCGGCCGTCGCACGTTCCACCTCAACCACATCGAGGCGTCGTACCCGACGACTGGCATGGAGTACTGGAACGCGCTCGACGACCCGCGGCGTGCGGACTTCCACGAGTTCATCCACGCGAACCCGCCGGCCGAGTGGGAGTTTGCGCCGGGCTGGCAGTGGTGGGGCATCAGCCTCTCCGCATCGCTCTTCGGCAGCTGGGACGGTTCGTCGATCGAAGAGTTGTACCGCAGCCCCGTCGAGCTCGGCTGGGCGAACCGCATCGCGTTCGACCACGACTTCATCGGCCGCGAGGCCCTCGAGAAGGAGCTAGCGAACCCGACGCGCACGATCGTGACCCTCGAGTTCGACAGCGAGGACATGATCCGCATCTACGCGTCGCTGTTTGAGGAGGGCGAGTCCTACCTGCCGTTCGACATGCCGCACTCGCCCTACATCACCGGCTGGGTGGACTGGATCTCGAAGGACGGACAGCACATCGGCCACTCGACCTTCCCGGGTTACAGCTACCACTTCAAGAAGGTGCTCGCCCTCGCGTTCGTCGATGTCGCGCACAGCACCCCGGGCGAGCAGGTGGAGATCCTCTGGGGGAACCCCGGCACCCGGCAGACGACGATCCGCGCGACCGTGAAGCCCGCACCGTACAAGGCGGACAACCGCCGCATGGACCTGTCCGGCTACGTCGCTCCCGCAGTCACGGCCTGACCGCGAACCGGCCGGCACCCGTGCGGTGTTGGCCGGTCCTCGTGCGGGCACACGAGCTACGCGACAGCGGCAGAATAGGCGGTCGCGTGCATCGCCGAAGCGGCGGCGTACTCGAAGAGGACAAGGCCGACGACCGGCGCATGGATCTCTACGTGCCACCCCACGTCGGAGCCTGACGTTCCGCCCGAGACACGAAGAGGCGGCCCCGGGATCATCCCGGGGCCGCCTCTTTCGCGTTGCGTCTACTGCTCGCGCGTCTTGATGACCTTCTCGAAGTACGGCGCGGGGGTCACCGTCGCCCGGATCTCGCGCACCGCGTGCGGGTCGACCGTGCTGCGCTTCGAGTCCGGCTCGCCCCAGAGCAGCGTGACCTCGGTGCCCGGGGTGGCGTGCGCCAGATCGATGAGCGCGTGCGAGATGACGTGCCCGCCGTTGGCCGTATAGGCCGACCACTGCGAGACGCCGATGGGAGCGCCATCCTTCAGCACGGTGTCCGACTCGAAGGTCGCGTACATCGGAGTCGGCAGCGCGATGAAGCGCGCCCCGGCAGGGCCGTCGGTGAGCGACGACTTGATCGCGGCGGCGACGTCGTCGTCGTTCCACTCCAGGGTGACCTTGGTGCGGCGCTGGTTGTCGGCCTTCTCCTTGAGCGCGTCGCGCCCGAGGAAGTCGCGGTCCCAGTCGACGAGTCCGCCGTAGCCGACCTCGATCGGGTCGACGTAGTAGTCCTCGATCCGATCCGAGACGAGGCTGCCGCCGAGCGACCCGATCGTCTCGAGGTAGTAGCCGTTGAGCCACTCGCGGTAGGGCTTCATCTGCTCACCCGAGTAGATCGCCGGCAGCGGCATCGGCATCCAGCCGGACTCCTGCGCGGTCGTCGAGTAGGCGAGGGCGCCGACCTTACGCAGACCGTACTTCTCGCCGGCCGTCGTGAAGGCGTCGCGCACGGCTTGCTGGTCGTCCCAGGCGCCGTAGATCTCGAATCCGGGGGTCCCGGCCATGCCGTGGCGCAGCGCCTTGACGCGCTTGCCGGCGATCGTGAACTCGCCGATGTAGAAGAACTTGATGTCGGGCAGCGTGCCGCCGGCGACCTCGGTCACGAGATCGAGGGCCGCAGGACCCTGGATCTGGATGCGGAACACGTCGCGGGGTGCAGCGGCGACCGACCAGTTGTGGTTGAGCTCGGCCGTCACGTCGTGCGACGACTTCTCGGCGTTGTACAGCAGCCAGTCGCTCGCGAAGGGAGCACCGACGACGCGGTAGAACTCGGGCTCCTCGTGGAAGATGATCGCGTCGGCGATCTGGTTGCCGTCCGGGCCGGCGAGCACGAGTTGCTTGCCGCGGTTGACCTGGAACGGGTCGAGCTTGTTGACCGCGAGTTCGCCGAGGAAGGGGATGACGTCCTTGCCGCGCAGATGCAGTTCGGTCATGTGGTAGCTCTGCTCGAGCAGCGCGACGTCGTTCTTCCAGGCGCGCACCTCGTCGCGCCAGTTGGTGAACTCCGGGGGGATGCCGGGGAAGACGTACGGCCCGAGGTTCGAACTCCGGAGGAGGTCGACCGGGTTGCCGGCTTCTGCGATTCGGGTCTCGAGGCTCTTCAGAGCGTCGTTGGATGCTGCCATTGTCTTTCCTCACATTGACGTCGTTGTCGGGTGTCGCCGCCAGTTCAGCCTTTTCACTGGCTACGCGGTGACATACGCGCTAGTATCGAAATACTAAACGGTATGCCAACTATCGTCGATGGTCGCATCGAGGTCAAGCTAAGCCTCCCGCAACGGCGTTGAGATGGGTATGTCTGCGATGGAGGAGATGTGTCGGTCAGCGTGAACGATCGGGAGCGCCAGGCGCCCACCATCTCCGACGAGTTGGTGAGCGAGCTACGGGATGCCGTCGGTGCCCACGCGGTGCACGTCGAACGCGTGAAAGTCGACGAGTTCAAGGACGCTTACTGGATCCCCGGCGACGAGACCTACGCCGCGTCGGCGGTCGTGCAGCCAGCGACCACCGAAGAGGTGCAGGCGATCATGCGGATCGTCAACCGCTATGGCGTGCCCGTCTGGCCGCACAGCCAGGGCCGCAACCTCGGTCACGGCGGACCCTCGCCGCGAGTCCGCGGCTCGATCCAGCTCGGGTTCCAGCGCATGAACCGGGTGCTCGAGATCAACGAAGAGCTCGCCTACGCCGTCGTCGAGCCGGGCGTCACCTGGCAGGACCTGCACGACGAAGTAGCGGCCCAGGGCCTCGACCTGTTGACGCCGTGCCCCGACCTCGGGTGGGGCTCCATCATCGGCAACTCGATGGACAACGGCCACACGTACCAGCACTACGGCGCGGACTACATGATGCCGACCGGATTCGAGGTCGTGCTTCCCGACGGCGAGCTGCTGCGAACCGGGCAAGGCGCGATTCCGGGGAGCACCTCGTGGCACACCTACAAGCGCAGTCTCGGGCCCTCACTCGATCCGCTGTTCGTGCAGTCGACCCTCGGAATCGTCACCCGGATGGGAGTCTGGCTCAAACGGCGACCGCCGGCGTACGCCCCGGTGACCCTGGTCGTCGACGACGACGGCGACCTCGAGGCCGCGATCGACACGATCCGGGAGCTCCGACTCGCCGGGCACCTCGAAGGCGTGCCGGCGGTGTACTCGACGTTGCGAGCCGCCCACATGATCCGCGACAATCCCATTCCCCCGGGTCCCGCCCCGTTCACGCCCGACGAGCTGAAACGGATCGGTGCCGAGACCGGCATGGGCGCGTGGGCGGTTCGCACGGCGGCATGGGGCGACGCGGAACTGGTGGCCTACAAGCTGCGGCAGATCGAGGCCGCCTGGCTCGCCATTCCCAGCGGTCGGGTCGAAGCGCCGCGCGTGTACGACGCGTCTGAGTACGACGGCCTCACGGGCTCGGCGGCACAGATCGGCATCGGCATCCCGACCCTCAAGGCGCTCGAGAGCACGCCGCCCAACATCGCGCACGTCGACGTGTCACCCGTGGTTCCGCTGCGTGGCTCGGAGGTGCGGGTCGTCGTCGAGGAGCTGCGTCGGCAGTACGGGGCGGCGGGCATGAACTTCGGTGCGGGGATCATGGTGACCGGCGAGCGCTCGGCGGTTGTCATCGCGGGCATCCGGTACGACAAGACCGATGAGGCTGTTGCTCGCGCGGCATTCGACCTCGGCCGTCGGATGGTGCTCGCACTGGGCCATCTCGGGTACGGCGACGGCCGTCCCCATTTGGAATTCATGGACCTCGCGGCCGACCAGCACTCCTTCAACGGCCACGCCTATCGCCGTTTCGTCGAACGGATCAAGGATGCCGTCGACCCCCATGGCATTCTCTCTCCGGGCAGGCACGGCATCTGGCCGGCCGCTTACCGGGAGTCGCGCGACGCCGAACGACCGGGCGACGGAATAATCTGACTTCAGGCTCGATCAGGGATACGAGGAGAACGAGATGGCGCGGCTGACACGCGAAGAGAGCCAGGCGCTCACGCGCGAGCGCATCCTGCAAGCGGCCGGCGACGTGGTCGCCCGGGACGGCTACGACGGTGCGTCCGTCGATCGGATCGCGGAGGCGGCGGGGTATTCCAAGGGAGCGTTCTACTCCAACTTCTCGTCGAAGGAGGACGTGCTCAACAGCCTGCTGGCGACTCATGCCCCGCGGGATGTCGTCGACCTCACCGAGGCTCTCGAAGGCCTCGAGCGGCCCGACGAGATCATCGACGCCGTAGCCACCTGGAGCGACGGCCGAGCCGCTGAAGTCAAGTGGGGCATCATCGCGATCGAGTTCCTGCGGCGGGCCCGGCGAGACGGCACGCTGACCGATCGCCAGCGGCAGCCCTTCATCGACCAGTGGCGCGACGTCGGAAACCTGCTCTTGAGCCGGCTCTTCCCCGACGGGGCGCGACCGATCGATCCCGTCGATCTCGGCGGCATCGTGCTCGACCTGACCTACGGCGGCATCTCCGTGTTCCTCGAGGCGAACAGTGCCGGGCAGATGCTGAAGCAGATCCTCGCGTCGCTCGTCGCGGCGCACGAGCGCCGGGCCTCCGACTAGATTCTTCCGCCGATCCGTCGCGTCGCGGCGGACCTTTCTTGCGCGCTCGCGACGGACGAGTTGACGGCTCCGTTCACTTAGAGATACTGTTGGGTATCTAAAAACCAATCGGGATGCAGACCGTCTCACGTCGGTCGCCGCCCGGGGGCGATGAAGCTCATGGCTGCCTGTGCGGGCAGCCGGATATGTCTGCAACGGAGGAGATGTGTCGGAGGTGGAACACACGCAAACCGGCCTGGTCATCGATTGCCACGGCCACTTCACGACGGAACCGGCAGCGTTCCACGAGTTCCGACGCGCTCAGGTCGCCCACGCGGAAGGACGCGCTGCGGCCCCCGCGCCCTACCCAGGAATTGCCGACGACGAGCTCGTCGAAATCGTCGGAACCAACCAGTTGCGGCTGCAGCAAGAACGCGGAACCGATCTGACGATCCTGTCGCCGCGGGCTTCAGGAATGGGGCATCACGTGCCCGGGCAAGAGACCGCCTCGGAATGGGCGCGGCTCTCGAACGACACGATCCTGCGGATCTGCGAGCTGTACCCCGAGAACTTCGCACCGGTTTGCCAGTTGCCCCAAACCGAGGGCGGTGACCTCGGGCCGGTCATCGACGAACTCGAGCGGTGTGTCGCCGCCGGTTTCGTCGGCGCCAACCTCAACCCCGACCCCTCCGGCGGACGCTGGAGCACCCCGCCGCTACCCGACCCCTGGTGGGACCCGCTGTGGGCGGCACTCGAGCGGCTCGATGTGCCGGCGATGATCCACGCCTCTGCGTCGTGTTCCCCGTCGGTGCACACGACGGGTGCGCACTATCTCGCGGCCGACACGATCGCCTTCATGCAATTGCTCGAGGGCGACCTGTTCGAGCGGCATCCGGGTGTGCGGGTGATCATTCCGCACGGCGGCGGCGCCGTTCCGTATCACTGGGGCAGATTCCGCGGCCTCGCGATCGCGCGAGAGCGGCGCCTCGAAGACCTCCTGCAGAACGTGTTCTTCGACACCTGCGTCTACCACCAGGCCGGCATCGAGCTGCTTGTCGATGTCATCGGCACCGAGAACGTCCTCTTCGGGTCGGAGCTGCTCGGCGCGGTGAAAGCCGACGATCCCGAGACCGGCGACGCGTTCGACGACACCCTGCGCTATATCGATGCCCTCGAGCTGGATGCCGCATCGCGCACCGCCGTGCTGGAGGGCAATGCCCGTCGCGTGTACCCGCGTCTCGACTCCCTCCTCACCAGCCAGGGCCGCTGATGTCCTCCCCACCGTCCCTCGACATCCCGAAGGAAGCCACCATGAACTCCGAACCGATCACGCTGCGTCTCGCCGGCGCCGCCCAGGGTTTCAATTGGCTGCCCGTCTACGTCGCCGACGAGCAGGGATTCTTCGCCGAGGTCGGGCTGAGGATCGAGTATGTGCGCCTCGGATCGGTCGACAAGACCACAGCTGCGGTTCTCGATGGTTCCGTCGACCTCGCCATCACCCCGCCGGAGGGTGCAGTCGCCAACTACGTCGCCGGCGGCCCGCTGCGCATCGTCGCCTCGAACTCCGAGCGCCTGCCGATGTCGGTCGTGGCACGGCCCGGCATCCCGAATCTCGCCGCCCTGCGCGGCAAGCGCATCGGCACCTCGTCGCTCACCGAGGGAACGGCCATCTACATCAAGATCATGCTCGCGCAGGCCGGCCTGCACTATCCGGGGGACTTCGGCTTCGTGCTTGCCGGCGTTCACACCGCACGCTGGGCTGCACTGCAGAACGACGAGGTCGACGCCGCTCCGCAACCCGCGCCGTGGAGCTTCCTCGCGGAGCGCGAGGGGTACGGCCTGATCGGCGAGGTCGCTGATGCCATTCCCGAGATCATCTTCGCGGCGATCGTCGGAAGCGCCCCGTGGTTGGCCGAGAATCGCGATGCCGTTCGACGGCTTCTCGCCGCCGTCGCGCGGGCACATGCCTTCGTCAACGACCCGGCCAACGACGCCGTCACCCTGCCCATTTACGAGCGGATCACGACGCCCGAGGCGCCCGACCTCGCGGCGCGTGGCCTCGCGTACACCCGCGACCTCGGCATGTGGCCCGTCGGCGCGCGCGTCTCGGTTGCTGCGCTCGCGACCACCGTCGATGTCATGGTGCAGACCGGGCTGATGCCCGAGCGACAGCGGGCTTCGGCAGCCGGCGTCGTCGACGCCTCGTTCCTCGAGGGGGCGTGAGACAGATGGCGCGCGTGGTGACCGGAATCGAGCGCACCGATGACGCTCTGGCGGCGGCCTTTGCCGAGCTCGGGGTTGCGACAGTTCATGAAGCCCAAGGTCGCTCCGGCCTGCTCAGCTCCCGACTCCAGCCGCGCCAGGTCGGCGCGGCGATCTCGGGCACGGCACTCACCTGCGAGGTGCCCCCCGGTGACAACTGGATGATTCACGTCGCACTCGAACAGGCTCGGCCGGGCGACATCCTCATCGTGTCCCCGACCTCGCCCTGCGACGACGGATACTTCGGCGACCTCCTCGCGACGTCGGCTCTCGCCCTCGGCATCCGCGGGCTGGTGATCGACGCGGGCGTTCGCGACACCAAGGATCTTCGCGAGCTGGGTTTTCCCGTCTGGAGCAAGACCGTGAGTGCGCAAGGCACCGTGAAGGAGACGCTCGCCGACGTGCAGGTGCCGATCGTCTGCGGCGACCGGTGGATCTCGCCGGGTGACGTGGTCATCGCGGACGACGACGGAGTGTGCGTCGTGCCACGAGCCGACGCCGCGGGGGTGCTCGCGGCTGCCCGGGCGCGGGTCGCCGATGAGGCGCAGAAGCGCGCCCTCTACGCGTCGGGGCAGTTGAGCCTCGATGTCAGCCCCGCTCTCCGGAGCGGACTCGAAAGGAAGGGAGTGAGCTATGAGCAGCAGTGAACGGCCCCGCGTACCCCGCCGCATTGTCACGGGCGTGCGCGACGGCAGGTCGGTCTTCGTGAGCGACGGACCGACGCCCAATGCCCACGTGTACGACTCGATCCCGGGCATGATGACGTCGGTCCTCTACGCCACCGCGGCCTCGGCGACGTATCCCGACCACGACGCGGAGACGGCCCCGCGCTATGGACGACTGGTTCCGGCGCCGGGTGAGACGACCCTGGTGATCGTCACCTTCCCGCCGGACAGTGTCTTCGGCTCTCCGGACTTCGACCCGGAAGAAGCCGGCCTCGAGCAGTACGACTTCGCCCCCGACTTCGCCGAGCGGTTCGAGCTCGACAACCCCGGTAAGCATCAGACCGAAAGCGTCGACTACGACATCGTGCTCGATGGCGAAATCTGGCTCGAGCTCGACGACGAGACCAAGCACCTGCGGGTCGGCGACGTTGTCGTGCAGTGCGGCACCCGACACGCGTGGCGCAACCCGGGCGAGCGTCCGGCAACCATGTGCTTCGTGCTCGTCGGGGTCGCCCCGCGGCCCGCAGCGGCAACAGTTCACACCACAACGGAGGACCGAAAATGACCACCACACTTCCCGCGGAGGGAATCCACGAGACCGGGGGACCGGAGCGTATGTCGATGCGGGCAGCACGGCTGCATCGCGTCGGCGAGCCGATGGTCATCGAAGAGGTCGACCGACCACGCGCCACGGGCACCGACGTCATCGTCGAAGTCAAGGCGTGCGGCATGGTGCCCAACCTCGGCAATGTGCTGGCGAACTGGGAGACCTGGTATCCCCACGAGCCGCTGCCGCCACGGCCGGCGATCTTCGGGCTCGACCCTGTCGGTATCGTGCACGAGGTCGGGGAGCAGGTCATCAACCTCGCCCCGGGCGATCGGGTGTACGTCAACCCCTCACGATCGTGTGGCGCCTGCCATCCCTGTGCGTCGGGCCGACCGCAGACCTGCGACTACTGGACCTTCGCCGGCTACTTCGGCTTCAACCAGAACAGCCTCGAAATGTACGACAAGTACCCGTACGGCGGCTTCTGCGAGTACATGAAGGCTCCGCAAGGCGCCATCGTGAAGCTCTCCGACAATCTCGACTTCCGTCAGGCAACCCGCCTGGGCTACCTCGGTACGGCGTTCTCGGCGGTCAAGAAGTGCGGCCCGCTCGCCGGCAAGACGCTGATCGTGAATGGCGCATCCGGCACGCTCGGGGTCGGGATCACGCTGATCGCTCTCGCCCTGGGGGTCTCGCGCATCTTCGCGGTGGCCCGGGGGGTGCCCCTGCTCGAGCGACTGCGGGCGCTCGCGCCCGGCAGGATCGAGATCTTCTCCAACGTCGAGGGCAGCACGGCGGAGTGGGTGCGTTCGCGCACCGGTGGGCTCGGCGCCGATCTGATGATCGACGCGCTCGGAGCGGTCGCCTCCATCGACGACTTCAAGGACGCGATGCTCGGGGTGGGCCGTGGCGGGCGGATCATCGACATCGGCGGAACAGCCGGCGAGCTCGGGCTCGACGTCAAGTGGCTGATGGATGAGGCGCGCGAGCTGATCGGCTCCGCGTGGTTCACGACTGCCGAGAGCATGGAGCTCGTCGACATGATCCGCTACGGAGTGATCGACATGTCGGTGCTGCAGCCGAAGGCGTGGCCGTTCGAGCAGATCAACGAAGCCATCAACGGCGTGACCAGCGGCGAGGGCGGCTTCACCAGCTACCTCGTCGAGATCTGAAAGGAGCGCCAACCATGGCACGCACCCAGTTCGCGGCCGATGACGCCGCATCCCTGCGCCTCGTCGGCGGCTTCTCTCTCGAGATGACGGGCAAGGACATCCCGGGTCTCGAAGCTGCCCGAGAGGCCATCCCAGCCGGCACGAAGATCAACGTCACCTTCTTGGGCAACGAAGACCTGGGGATGCGGGTCGCCGCCGCGAATGCGGTGAAGGACATGGGATTCGTTCCTGTGCCCCATATCTCGGCCCGACGGCTGGCGTCGCAGGGGCAGCTCGAGGAGTTCCTCGGCGCGCTCCAGGAGATCGGCGCCACCGAACACATCTTCGCCGTCGGAGGCGACCCCGCCGAACCGCTCGGCCCCTACCCGGACTCCCTGTCGGTGATTCAGACGGGGCTGTTGCAGAAGTTCGGCGTGCGGGAGGTGTCGATCGCCGGGTACCCGGAAGGGCACCCCGATATCGCGAACGACGTGCTCTGGCGTCACCTCGAGGACAAGTCGAGGTCGCTCACAGAGCAAGGTCTGGATGCCGTCATCCTCACCCAGTTCGCCTTCGACACCGATCCGGTCACCGCATGGATCTCTGACGTGCGCGGTCGCGGCATTGACACCGAGATCCGCGTCGGAACGCCCGGCCCCGCCGGGATCAAGCGGCTGCTCGCCTTCGCGAGTCGGTTCGGGGTCGGCGCGAACGCGATGATCGTGAAGAAGTACGGCTTCTCGCTCACCAACCTGATGGGCACGGCTGGTCCCGATCGCTTTGTGACCGATCTCGCCTCGCGACTCGCGCAGGACCCCGTGTCTGGCCCGGTCGGACTGCACTTCTACACCTTCGGCGGTCTGTTGGCGACGGCGGACTGGGCGCGCGGCTATGCGGAGGGACGGTCGTGACAGCACCGCCCGCGACAACGCTCACCGCGACCGCCCCGCCGGTGATGACGGGACCGACGGGCGAGGCCGACCAGGCGTGTCTGGTCATCCACGGCCCCGATCGGCCCGGGATTGTCGCGGCCGTCTCTGCTCTCATCGCCCGCAACGGCGGCAACATCGTCACCCTCGACCAGTACTCGGACGACCCTGAGGGCGGGGGGTTCTTCCAACGGGTCGTGTTCCACCGACGCGACCTGGTCGCCGCCGTTCCCGCGATCGAGGCCGACTTGGCCGAGACCCTCGCCCCGCTCGGGTTGGAGTGGCGACTGACCGACCAGAGCGCGCCCAAGCGGATGGCGATCCTCGCGTCGACAAGTGACCACTGCCTGCTCGATCTGTTGTGGCGTCACCGCCGGGGCGAGCTGCCCGTCAGCATCCCGATGGTCATCAGCAACCACACCAATCTGGCCGAAGACGTCCGCTCGTTCGGCGTGCCCTTCCTCCACATCCCTTCGCAAGGCCCCGACAAGTCCGACGCCGAAGCGAGGATCGTCGAGGCCCTCGCCGGCAACGCCGACTTCGTCGTGCTCGCGCGGTACATGCAGATTCTGTCGAGCGACTTTCTCTCCGGGGTCGGGGTGCCGGTCATCAACATCCACCACTCCTTCCTGCCCGCGTTCATCGGGGCGGCGCCGTATCGCAAGGCCAAGGAGCGCGGTGTGAAGCTGATCGGCGCGACGAGCCACTACGTGACCGAGGACCTCGACGAGGGCCCGATCATCGAGCAGGACGTGGTTCGGGTCACGCATGCCGACAGCGCTGCCGACCTGCAGCGCCGCGGCGCCGATGTCGAGCGCGCGGTGCTGAGCCGTGCGGTTCTGTGGCACGCGCAGGACCGGGTGATCCGGCACGGCAACCACACGATCATCTTCTGATCGGCGCGGTGACCTCGGGGGCATCGTGGGCGACGAGGAAGTCGTAGAGCGTCGAGTACTTGCCCGTGCGTGGTGACCCCTGCGGGCGAGCCAACCCGACGACGGCGGCGGCCAGGTCGTCGGAGAGTTCGAGCACGGCGACCGAATGCCCGTCGTAGGTCAGGTGTGACGCCGGACGCTGGATGAGTACCGAGTAGCCGAGCCCGCGGCCGACCAGGCAGCGGGCGAGCTCGTAGTTGGTGGTCGTGTGCCGGATGTCGGGCTCGAGTCCGAGCGACGCGAAGAGGTACTCGGTGTTCTCGCGGCTCGGCTGCAGGTCGAGCTGGATGAGCGGCTCGTCGACGAGGTCTCGCAGCTTCACGGTGCCGCGCCCGGCGAGCGGGTGCCCGTCGGCGACGATCACGTACGGCCGGTACTCGTGGAGGGGGTCGAACGAGAGCCGACCCGAGACGTCGACGCCGTACATGAGCGCCGCGTCGATGCGACCCTGCAGCAGCAGTTCATGCAGCTCGGGCGCCGTAGCTTCGGCGATGAGCTCGAGTTCGAGATCGGGATGCTCGCGGCGGAATCCATCCATCACGCCGGGAAGGAAGAACGGCGCGAGCGTCGAGAAGCAGCCGATCGCGAATCGGCCGGTGAGGGCGGTCGCGTTCTCCGACGCCTCACCGGCGAGCGTCTCGGCACTCGCGAGCAACTGCCGCGCGTGCGTCAGAAGCCGGGCGCCCGCGGGGGCCAGCGTCATGCCTTTTCCCTTGCGTCGCACGAACAACTGAAGCGAGAGGTGGCGTTCCAGCTCGGTGAGGGCGAGCGCGAGTGCGGCCGCGCTCACGTGGCACCGCTCGGCCGCCGCGGTGAGCGATCCTTCGCTCGCAATCGCGTCGAAGTATTCGAGTTGTCGAAGCGTGAACGGGACCGATGCCATGCAAGTTCCTTTGTGGTGTGAACCTATCTAAACACGTTTTACATGGGAGCGCCTGATGTCGAGACTGGGAACGGGCCACCGCTGCCCGCCATTCACGAAGGAGAGAACATGGCCATCAATCTCGAAGAGGCGATTGCCGAGGTCGGCAGCCCGCACACGTTGCTGTGGGAATCGCAGAGCCCGCCCATCGTCAGCACGCCCGTCACCCCGGAGTTCAGCAACTGGCGCGACGAGCAGCTCGCGTGGCGCCGCGGAGCCGTTTTGTTCGATCAGTCGCACCACATGGCCGACCTCAACATCAAGGGCCCCGATGCGCTCAAACTGATTCGCGACACCGCCGTCAACAGCGTCGAGTACTTCCCCGTCAACAGTGCCAAGCAGTACGTCGCGGCGAACGCCGAGGGGCAGCTCGTCGGCGACAACATCCTCTTCCGCTATGAGGAGAACGAGTTCCAGGCCGTTGGCATCCCGCCGACGATCAGCTGGCTTCAGTTCCACGCCGAGACCGGCGGCTACGACGTCGAGATTTCGCGCGACAACCCCTCGTACGCGCGCGTCGGCGGGGGCGACCCCGTCTCGTACCGCTACGAGGTGCAGGGTCCGGGTGCGATGGATGTCATCCGCGACGCCCTCGGCGAGGAGCCGCCTACTGTCAAGTTCTTCCACGGCGAGCGCTTCACGATCGCCGGCAAGATGGTGCGCGCCCTGCGGCACGGCATGGCAGGAGAGCCGGGCTTCGAGTTCGTCGGACCGTGGGCCGACCGCGAGGCGGTCTACGGCGCACTGCTCGAGGCGGGGAAGAAGCACGGCCTCGTGGAGGTCGGCGGTCGGGCGTACCTGACCAACTCGCTCGAGTCGGGCTGGATGCCGCGCCCGCTGCCGGCCTTCTATGCCGGGGAGAGCACCGCCGACTTCCGGAAGTGGCTGGCCGCGAGCGACGTCGATGCCAAGGTGTCCCTCGGCGGCAGCTTCTACTCGTCGAACATCGAGGACTACTTCCTCTCGCCGTTCGACGCGGGCTACGGCCGCATCACGAAGTTCGATCACGACTTCATCGGCCGGGATGCCCTCGAGGCTCAGGTCGCGAATGGTCGCGCCGAACAGCGTCGCAAGGTGACGCTCGTCTGGAACGGCGACGACACCGAGAAGGCGTTCGGCTCGATGTTCCACCCGGGCGTCGGCGCGAAGTTCATCAACCTGCCGATCGCCCACTACGCGACGTACCACTACGACAAGGTCGAGTCGACGGCCGGCGAGTTCGCCGGATTGTCGCTGCACACGGGCTACTCGGCCAACTTCCGCTCGATGCTCTCGATCGCGACGGTCGACGCGTCGCTCGCCGAGCCCGGCACCGAGGTCGTGCTGACCTGGGGCGAGCCGACCCCGTCGTCGAAGGTTCAGGTCGAGGACCACGTGCCGGTCACGATCCGCGCCACGGTGAACCCCGCGCCGATCGACGTGAACGCCCGCAACGAGTACCGCAAGAACGACTGACAGCTGCCCGATGGTGGGTCCCCCTGCCCACCATCGGGCTCCGTCGGAGGAGGTGAGAACCCGCCGTGGCTCGCGGTTCGGTGATCGGTCGCCAGGTGGCGATCATGCACGCGGTGCTCGAGGGCGACCTGCCCACGTTGTCTGATCTCGCGGAACGTGCCGGCCTGCCCCTGAGCACGACGCACCGCCTGGTGGGGAATCTGTGTGCTCAGGGACTGCTGCGCAAGACCCCGTGGCTCACCTATCTGCCCGGACAGCGATTACTCGAGCTGGTTCGCACGGGGGTGCGCATCCGATCCGACAGTTATAAGCTTGCTTATGACAAGGAGGATGGGATGCCGTCCGCAGACTCTGCACTGCTCCAGCTGGCTGAAGCCGATCGCGAACGCGATCGTGCCGCAGAGAAACTGCAGCGTGCGGTCGTCCGTGCCGTCGAGCAAGGGCACAGCCAGAGCGAGGTCGCTGAGGTTCTCGGCGTCACCCAGCCCGCCGTCTCGCAGATGCTTCGCGCCGCACGCGCTCGATCTCGACTGTTCCGCGGGCCGGTCGGGCGCCGCTTGATGGCGCATCGTCGGGACGTGCGCGACGTCGCGCGGGCCGCCGGCGCGACGAATCTGCGGGTCTTCGGGTCGGTCGCGCTCGGCGAAGACGACGAGGGGAGCGACATCGACCTCTTGGTTCGGATGCCGTCGGCCGGGCTCTTCGAGATCACCGGATTGGGCCTCGATATCTCGGACCTGCTCGGCGTCCCGGTCGACGTCGTTCCCGAGCATCTGGTCAAAGCCGACATGCTCCCGCAGCTCGTCGCGCGATCGGTGCCGCTGTGAAGCGCACCGATCGCGACTGGGTCGAGGATGCCGCGAGCCACCTCGCGATCGTCGGCAGTCATCTGGAGTCGTCGGCGGAAACCGGGCTCGTTCTCGATGCCGCCGCGATGCGTCTATCCGCTGCGATCGACAGCGTCGCCCACGTCAGCGACGCGATACGCGCCACCGTGATTCCCGATCTTCAATGGCGAAGGATCAAGGGGACCCGAAACCGAATCGCCCACGAGTATGGTTTCGTCGATCGTGACGTGCTGCGGACGATTCTGGAGAAGGATGTCGCCGCGTTTTCCGATCAGGTCGCGCAGCTTCGTATCGCCATCGAGGGGCCGGAGGTCTCGCCGTGACCCTCCTCGACCGCATCCGCGAGTCAGTGATCGGCGACGACCAGGTGATGCCCGGCCCGTTCGGCCCCCGCCGAGTGACGTATGCGGACTACACGGCGAGCGGTCGGTCGTTGACGTTCATCGAGGACTTCATCCGCGACGAGGTGCTGCCGCGTTACGCCAACACCCACACCGAATCCTCGGGCACGGGGCTGCAGACGACGCGACTTCGTGAGGATGCCCGCGCCGCGATCCGCACGTCCGTTCACGGCACCGACGACACCGTGGTCATCTTCACCGGCAGCGGGTCGACGGCCGCGATCGACAAGCTGGTCGGCATCCTGGGGTTGCGCATCCCGGCCGACCTCGACCGCACGTATGGGCTCACCGCGACCATCCCCGCGGCAGAACGCCCGGTCGTCTTCATCGGACCGTTCGAGCATCACAGCAACGAGCTGCCGTGGCGGGAGAGCATCGCCGACGTCGTGACGATCCCCGAGGATGCCGACGGGCACGTCGACATCCATGCCCTTGAAGCAGCCCTCGCGACGTACGCCGACCGCCCGCTGAAGATCGGCTCGTTCAGCGCCGCGAGCAACGTGACGGGCATCATCACCGACACCACGCTCGTCACCCGCACCCTGCACGAGCACGGCGCCCTCGCCCTCTGGGACTTCGCGGCCGCCGCCCCGTACGTCGAGATCGACGTCACGGCGGGAGACTTCGACGCGGTGTTCCTCTCGCCGCACAAGTTCATCGGCGGGCCGGGCACTCCGGGGGTGCTGATTGCACACCGGCGGATCCTCACCAACTCGGTTCCGGATGTCGTCGGCGGCGGCACCGTCGCCTACGTGAACCAGCTCGAACACCGGTATCTCACCGACCCTGCGCACCGCGAAGAGGGCGGCACGCCCGCGATCATCGAGTCGATTCGCGCGGGCCTGGTGTTCGGACTCAAGGATGCCGTCGGCGTCGACACGATCCGCGCGGTCGAAGACGAGTTCCTGAGCCGCGCGATGGAGTCGTGGAAGCGGCATCCGAACATCCAGGTGCTCGGAAACCCCGCCGCCGAGCGGCTGTCGATCATCTCGTTCGTCGTGAAACGTCCCGGCGGCAAGTACCTGCACCACAACGCGGTCGTCGCGATCCTCAACGACCTGTTCGGCATCCAGTCGAGGGGCGGATGCTCGTGCGCCGGCCCCTACGGGCACCGGCTGCTCGGGATCGACATCGAGACCTCGCACGAGTACGAGCGCGAGATCTCGCGCGGCTGC